>JAYUPM010000606.1:0-5641 GCA_043760145.1 Spartobacteria bacterium | reverse complement strand
TGACACAGGTGCCGGCGTTGGAACGCAGGAACTTGCGCAAATCGTAGATGTAAATGCCTTCAGACGGATCGTGCTTGAGCTTCTTCTTGCCTTCAGGCAATTGGCCGTCCTTGGTAATAATGATCTGGTCCGAGCTGACACTGGCAGTTTTGCCATCGCCTTCACACACGATCACCGCGCGGGAATCCCGGGCCACTTTGCCTTCCATGCCGGTGCCCACCAATGGGGACTCGCTCACAAGAAGCGGCACACCCTGGCGCTGCATGTTGGAACCCATGAGCGCGCGGTTGGCGTCATCATGCTCGAGGAACGGAATCAACCCGGCAGCCACAGAGACAAGCTGCTTGGGCGAGATGTCCATGTAGTTGACCTTGGTCGGTTCCACTTCAAGGAAGTCGCCCCGGTAACGGACACTGACTTTTTCGCCGAGGAAGTTTCCTTTTTCGTCGATTGGCGCATTTGCCTGGGCGACGAGGAACTGTTCTTCGCGATCACCGGTGAGGTAATCGATTTTGTCGGAGACACATCCGTTCACGACCTTGCGGTAAGGAGTCTCGATAAAGCCGAAATCATTGATTTGGGCATAAGTGGACATCGAACTAATGAGGCCGATGTTTGGACCTTCAGGAGTCTCGATCGGGCAAATCCGGCCGTAGTGGGAAGGATGCACGTCGCGGACTTCAAAGCCTGCGCGATCCCGGGAGAGACCGCCTGGCCCAAGGGCCGAGAGGCGCCGCTTGTGGGTAAGTTCCGCCAGGGGATTGGTCTGATCCATGAACTGACTCAGCTGGGAGCGGCCAAAGAAATCGCGAATGACCGCGCTCAATGCCTTCGGATTGATCAGCTTCTGCGGCGTCATTCCCTCGATATTTACATCAAAGAGTGTCATCCGCTCCTTGACCAAACGCTCGGTGCGGGCAAGCCCGACGCGGCATTGGTTGGCGAGGAGTTCGCCGACTGTCCGGACCCGGCGCGAACCGAGATGATCGATATCATCGAGCATCCCTTCACCGCGGCGCAGACCGATAAGATACTTCATCGCGGCGATGAAATCCTCCTTGGTCATGATCCGCTCATCGATGGCGATATTAAGCCCCATCTTTTGATTGAGCTTATAACGGCCGACACGCCCGAGATCGTATTTCTTTGGGTCGAAGAAGAGGCGCTTGAGCAAACCGCGGGCGTTGGGAACAGTCGGTGGATCGCCAGGGCGCAAACGGCGATAGATGTCTTTCAACGCTTCTTCCTCATCATGGGCGGGATCCTTCTTGAGTGCCTTGATGATGGTGTCGTCGTCCTTGGTATCAACGACCTGAACATCCTTGATGCCGAGGGCGAGGATCTGGCGAATGGTCGCCTTGGTGAGCGGCTCGAAAGCGCGGGCCACGGTGATTTCCCCGTCGCGGACATCGCCAATAAGAACCTTGGTGGCGATCGCCTCTTCCTCCAGGGCCTCGCTAAGCTTGAGCTTCTCGACGGTGTAAAAGAGCTTGATGATCTCCTCGTCGCTTCCGTATCCGAGGGCGCGCAGGAAGGTGGTTGCAAGGAACTTCCGGCGCCGCTTGCGCCGATCGAGATAGATGTAAAGAAGGTCGTTGGTGTCGAACTGAACCTCAAGCCAGGAACCGCGATCCGGGATGATCCGGAAACTAAAGAGGGTCTTGCCGTTGAGATGGATGGAAGATTCAAACGCGATGCCGGGCGAACGATGGAGCTGTGAAACCACGACCCGCTCAGCGCCGTTGATGACAAAGGTCCCCTGTGGGGTCATGAGCGGAATTTCGCCCATGTAAACCTTCTCTTCCTTTGTCCCGCTCTCTTCTTTCAGCGAGAAGGTGACGTGAAGCGGGGCGCTGAAAGTCTGGCTCTCGCGCATGGCTTCACGGATGCTGAGCTTGGGGTCGCCAATCTCGTAGCTGGAAAAATCGAGTGTGACTTTTTCATCGTAGCTCTCGATTGGGAACACTTCCTTGAAGACTGCCTGCAGGCCCATCTCCTTGCGTTTGCTCAGCGAGACATTAGTCTGCAAAAACTCGGTGTAAGAGTTGAGCTGAACTTCAATGAGGTTCGGCGGGGTAATCACCTCGCGAATTTTTCCGAAATACTTTCTCTCAGACATGACGATATGTGCTCGTGCTGCGCGGTTTCACTCGAGGCTTAACCCCGCGTCGCAGTACGCGGGGTGGGCCGAACTTCAGTTAAAGGATTAAAAAAACAGTGATGCTACCGTTAGACGCGGGGACGCCAAACGCAGAGGCGCGGAAACGCAGATGGTCTAAAAAAGGCCTCTGCGTTTCTGCGTCTCTGCGTTGTGAATTCCGTCGGGTCGGCGAAAGCGATACTCAAAAAAAGGCTACGAGGGCAAACCCGTCGTAGAAAAAGGAGGGTGAACTTGGGACACAAATCGGCGCCCGGCAAGAAAAAGTTTCCTGCCGGGACGCGCGAGTGTGTTCGGGAGACTACTTGATCTCCACCTTGGCGCCGGCCGCTTCGATCTTGGTCTTGATCGTTTCGGCTTCTTCCTTGGTGACGCCTTCCTTGAGGGTCTTGGGTGCGCCTTCGACAAGGGCTTTCGCCTCGGCCAGGCCGAGTCCAGCCACGCAAGCGCGCACTTCCTTGATGACACCAATCTTATTGGCGCCGGTCTCCTTGAGGATGACATCGAAAGAGGTCTTCTCTTCCACTGGAGCGGCAGCAGGTCCGGCTGCAGCAGCGGCAGCCACTGGAGCAGCGGCGCTCACGCCCCACTTGGTTTCGAGGGATTTAACGAGCTCAGAGACTTCCAAAACGGTAAGTCCGCTGAGTTGTTCAACTAATGCATTTGTATCGGCCATAGGTCTGTTTTTTTCGGTATCGTCGCGTCCTGAAGCTTCAGGATATTTGAGTCGGACAGCCGCCCGGCCGACGAGGAACCATTTGTTGTTTGTTAGGTTTCGCTAAGACCAATTGCGGTCTTTGCGAGATCCGCCGGCTGGCACCGGCGAAAAGTTTGGGTTGAGTATTAAAAGGTCGGGGCTTCGGTATTAAGCAGTCGGGGCTTCGCCCTCAGGGGCGGCGGGTGCCGCTTCAGGAGTTGTTGCTTCGGGAGCTGCTTCCACAGGCGCAGCTGCTTCTGGAGCTGCAGCTTCCACGGGCGCAGCTTCCACGGGCGCAGCTTCCACAGGCGCGGCTGCTTCGGGAGTTGCTGCTTCTGGAGCTGCTGCTTCTGGAGCCGCTGCTTCTGGAGCTGCAATGGCAGCGGCGGGTTCGGAAGCACCACCGAGATCGGCCTTGGCCTTGAGGACGCGCGCCAGAGCGGAAGCGGGTTCGTTGAGGACACGCACCAACTGGCTTGCAGGGGCAAGCAAGGTGCCAAGAAGGGTCGCAAGGAGCACGTCGCGGGAAGGCAGATCCGCGATCGCATTGATCTGATCGCTGGAAACCACGATGCGATCCACAACGCCTGTGCGCAGGACAGGCTTCTTGAACTCAGAGGCAAAGGTCTTGAGCACCTTCGCCGCCGAAGCGACATCCTTGTCGCCCACCACGATCGCAGTCTGGCCACGAAGCGTCCCCAGTTCAGGGTAGCCGGCGTCCTTGGCCGCCCGCTTCAAAAAGGTATTCTTTACGACATGACAACGGGCGCCAACGCCCGCAAGGCGATTGCGCAGTTCGCCAAATTTATCGACGGTTAATCCGGTGTAATCCGCCACGAAAAGGAACGGAGTCGCGTTCAACTTCTGGTGGAGGTCTTCAACAATAATGGTTTTCTCGGGACGCATGGAAATTAGCTCCGGTTAAGACTTAAGAAACGGGCTGGCATCGACGCGCAACCCGGGGGACATGGTGGCGGCGAGGGTGACGTTTTCCACAAAGGCGCCCTTTGCACTGGAAGGCCGCGCCTTGACGACCGCTTCGATGACGGCTGTGCCATTCTCGGCCAGCGCCTTGTTTTCAAAGGAAAGTTTCCCAACTGGAACAGCGCAGTTGCCATTCTTGTCGAGTTTGAATTCGACCCGGCCAGCCTTCACCTCGCGCACTGCCTTTGCTGTGTCTTCCGTGACAGTCCCAGTCTTCGGGTTCGGCATCAGGCCGCGTGGCCCGAGCACTTTCCCCAGTTTCCGGACTTCCGCCATGCAAGCGGGAGTTGCGACGGCAACATCAAAGTCTTGAAACCCCTGGACGCACTTTTCAATGAGGTCCTTGTAACCAACGAATTCGGCCCCGGCGGAACGGGCGGCCGTTGCGGCGTCGCCTTCGGCAAAGACGAGGACCCGGACTGTCTTGCCGGAGCCGTGTGGAAGCGGGCAGGTGCCGCGAACCATTTGATCCGATTGCCGGGGATCAACTCCCAATCGGAAGGAGAGCGTGACTGTCTGGTCGAACTTTGCCGCTGGAAGCCCCTTTAGGACTGCCACGGCCTCCATTAATGGGTAACTCCGCTTAGCGTCGATTTTCTCGGCGGCCGCGCGATACCGTTTGCTTTGTATTTTTTGCATTTAAGTTTTGCAGTTCAAACGAGGGTTAAGCCTCTCCTGCGGTATTTGGGTGAAAAAGGGCGGCAAGAATCGCGATCCTTTCATCGAATGCAAACTTTTTCTTCGCGTTAATGAAAGTTTTTTGGGTCCTTCGCGAAACAGCGCTCCTTGCAGTGCTGACAGATCCAAATCTCCATGGCGTGTCGCGAGAAAGGCAGAGACCATGTGAAGGCATCAAGCAGAGTCTTCTCTATCCTGCGAGGATTCCAGGTCGGCGCAGGAAATGACGAATCACGAAACCAGGAAAAGCGGAAGGGTCTGAGGCGGCGCACGCAGGCTCTCCTTACGACACGGGCCTCGCGCGCCTCCGAACAGACGAGAAAGGGGACAAACAGACCACCAGCGAGAAAGGGGACAGAGACTCTGTGGTGGCTTGAGGGCGGATGGTTTCAAATCGAGCGATAAGGTGGCGCGGATACACGAATCAATAGGTAAGGGAAGGTCTTCCAACGCTGCGAATCGAGCTATTTCCGGGGATTCGCCAGGTTTGAGGAGCACCCGGCCACCAATTCCAATCCGGGCGCGTCCTGCACGCCATCAAGGCAGCAGAAGGGAGGCTAACCATGAACGATACAGCGCATTCGCAAGTGGTCGCGGGGCAAAGCGGCAGAGTGCACTACAAAACCTGTCGGATAAATGGGCGCGCTATTTATCGCGTGAGCGTTTTGTAGTGCGCCTGTCCTCTGGCGCTTTCGGAGTTTGTAGTTCCGCATTTATGCGGCAAGGGCGCATTCCCACACTTCTTCATTTCTCATTCTGACTATTGACTTCGCCTCCCCGGACCGACTGAAGCCGGAACGAAGAAAGAACGAAGAAAGGGGACAGACAAACTGTGGTGGTTTGAGGGAGGATGGTTTCAAATCGAGCGGTCGGTGGCGCGGATGGGCCAATGAGCGCCTAAACGAACCTTTTTAGCAGTTGGCAATCGAGTTATTTCTAGGGATTCGCCAGTTCTTGGGGCGGATCTGGCCGCCAATTCCATTCCGCGCGCGTCCCGCGCGCCATCAGGGCAGCAGAAGGGAGGCTAGCCCGAATATTTCACACATAAAGCTGGCAGAGCGTCGAAAATTCACGTAACATCTTGGTGTGGAACATCTTATAAATCATGAGGACAATGCGGGAAC
>JAYUPM010000605.1:0-5654 GCA_043760145.1 Spartobacteria bacterium | reverse complement strand
ACTTCATCGGGCCGCGCGCAGGTGGGATGGAAATTATTTATGAGGGCAAAGAGATCCTGGTCATCACGCCGCATTCGCCCCTGGGCCAGCAGCTCATGGGAAAAACGAAGGGTGCCAAAGGCGAGATGGCGATCGGCTCCAGCGCGAACAGGTTCAAGGTGATCTCGGTCTCGTGAGGCCTTCGGTCTCGTCCCTCGTCCTCGTCCTCGTCCCTCGTCCCTCGTCCCCTCTCGCTCCATGGTTGCAAACTCAAGTCGGGCTGCTATTTGAAAAACCATGTCCCAACCCAACCCACCACAACAGCCTCACTCCATCCAGGTCCGATACGAAGATTTCACCGCCCGGTATGCCAACCATGTCCTGGTGAATGTCGGGGCCGAAGAAGTGTATCTCGATTTTACTTCGGGCGTGGTTCCGGATCGTCCGGGCTTATCGCAACTCCCGATCCATACGCGGATCGTGATGACTCCCGCGGGCGTGGTGCGCCTTGCGCAGTTACTGGCGCAAACCACCCAGAATTTCCAGGTGGTCCAGCTTCCCCAGGCCGACGTGAGCCAGCCTCCTGCCGCCCCGGTGCAAGTGACTGGGACCGACAAACCAGCCGAGTGATTCATTCGGGGGCGGTCGCGGTTTCATAGGTCCTATAGGACGTATTGGACCTATAAATTTCCGAGCACTGTTCACTGATTACATGCTCCTTGACATCTGCTATCACTGATAGCATATTTCATTCATGCCACAGTTACTCGTCAGGGGCGTCGATGAATCTCTTGTTCGCAAACTCAAACGTCGCGCTTCCACCCATGGCGTTTCAGCCGAAGAAGAACATCGCCAGATCCTCAAAGAAGCCTTGCTCAAGCGAGCAAATGAGAAGCCGTCTTTAATTGAATTCCTTCTCTCCTGCGATCCGGTTCATCCGGGGGTGGAGTTGGATTTACACCGGAGCCGCAAGCTCGAATCGCATCGCGATGCGCAACTGTAATGGCCTGGCTCCTTGATACCAACGTGCTGTCGGAGATCCGGAAAGGACCGAAGTGCAACGTCAAGGTGCGCAAGTGGGCCCTCTCCACGACTAAGGACAGGCACTTCATCAGTGTGCTTTCGCTGGGTGAAATTCGAAAAGGGATCGAGTTGTTAAGGAAGAAAGCACCGTCGCAATGTCCTGCATTCGAGCGCTGGTTCATGCAGATCCAAACTAATTACGCGCGCGAGACATTGCCGGTTTCGGAGGAGATCGCAGACCGCTGGGGCAGGCTGATGGCTGTGCGCACCTTGCCAGTGATTGATAGCCTCATTGCCGCCACCGCATTGACTCACGATCTGGTGTTGGTCACGCGCAACACCGACGATTTCGCGGGGATCAATGTTCGCCTGCTCAACCCTTTCGCGTGATACGATCGCGCCTTTTCTTACTAACGCTTCGAGCATAATAGGAGGCACAGCCACCCGCCGAGCACGACCGGGACAAGAGGAGGCAGAACAAAAAGAAAATTGGATGGACGAGAGCAGCTGTTCTCGTGTCTCGGCTCCTCAAATGTTCTGACTATTGACTTCGCCTTTCCGGACCGGCTGAAGCCGGAACTACAAACCCCGAAAGACGCTAAACAGATACGGACACCCTCTGCCACGAAGAGGCATGCTACTCGTTCTTCCTGACCTCCGACCTCCGACCTCGGTTCACCGCTCCCCTTCCGCTTTCCGCTTTTCGCTTTCCGCTTTTCCCCCATACAGCTGGCTGTTGGCTTCAAGATCCTTGACCACGGTGCAGAGATAGACCGGGCCGGGGTAGACATCGCGATACTTTGTGATCTCCGCCTTGTTCAAGACCTTGAACCCGTATCGTTCAAACACCTTGGTCCCGCGGCGCTCCTCAAATACCACCATCTGGCCGAACACGGCTTTCTCCCCGTGGTCATGCAGATACTTCAGATAACTGTCCACCAACGCCCGGCTGGTGGCGATTTTCCGGGCATCGGCGAGGAGGTTGATATGGAAATGGGGCATCCCTTTGGGGGCGGGAGGCACTTCGCGCCATGCCTGGCAAAAGATCCAGTGCACAAATTTTTTTGAGGCCGCGTTGTATCCCGGGTAACGGGTTATCCCTTTTATAAAGAGCCTGATGTTATGAAAAAAATTGAACCGCTTCTGCCGGGCGTGATGCCTTGACCCGAGTAGATACCCACGGATCTCACCATCAACCACCAGCACGAAGGAGGATTCCGGCTCGCAATCGGTGTAATAGGCGGTGAGGTAATCCGCGAAGATTTCCAGGTCCTCAAAGACCGGCCCGATCGGTTGCCCGAGAAACCCGGTGTCGCAACAGAGAGCGCGGACACGGGCCCGGTCGCCGGATTGGAACTTGCGAATTTCGAGGGTGCGCGAATTGTTCATGACTTATCCCGGAACTGGTGAATGACCTGATCGTAGAGTGCAAACAAGCGGCGAAATACTTCGGGCCACGAATATTGCGAGGAGACGGCGCGATGCAGATGCTCTGCGCGCGGATGGGCGGAGGCGGTCTCGGCGATGGCCGTGGCAAGGGCTTGGGGGGAGTTCTCGCGCGCCCAGTGGGCCTGGTCGCTGAGGATAATCCGGTCCATGTAACTGCCCCGGATTCCTATGACTGGGGTGCCGCACGCCTGAGCCTCGAGTGTGACTAATCCGAATGTCTCCTGGATGCCCGGATGCACAAAAAAATCGGCGGCCGCATAGAGTTGGGCAAGGCGGGCCGGCTCTTCGCAGTAGGAAATCCATGAGAGCGGCAGCGACGGAAGTCGGAGGTCGGAGGTCGGAGGTCGGAAGTCGAAAAGCGGCGGGACGCCGCTGCCACGTCCGACCTCCGACATCTGACCTCCGACCTCGGCTTGAAGCGCCTTCAGTTCCTTGCGCTGGAGGCCGTCGCCGACGATCAGAAGATGGAAGCGGCCCGGATGCGCGCGTGTCAAAAGCCGGAAAGCGGCGAATAGAGTGTGTGTGTTTTTTTCCTGGGCAAGGCGTCCGACATAAAGGAGCAACGTGCAATTTAAAGGAATACCGAGTTCCGATCGGACCATCGCGTTGGCCTCGGGCTGAGGGCGAAACACAGTCGCGTCCACACCCAGGTCGGTGGTGGCGACATTATGCACGCCCCATTGGGTCAACAGCTCGCCCAACGCCGGCGACGGAACAATTGTCCGCTCAAACCGATTGTAGAGGCTGCGCACATACCGGCGTGAAAGGTCCATCGCGAATTCCGTTGCGGTCGCGCCGAGAAACTTCTGGGCGGTCCGCAAATACGCTTCCGGGAAATGAGAATGATAAAACCCGACCACGGGTATGTTCAGGGCGGCCCCGGAGAAAACCGCTTTCCACGCAAGCTGATACGGGTCGCCGGATTCAATCAAATGGGGGCGTTCTTTTTTCAGGATTTCTTCGACTGCCTGGAGCCGCAACAGGATCCGGTAACGCGAGGTCTTTGAAATCAATGGCGAACGCAGCGTATAAACCCGGGAACGCTCACCGGAGATCATCTCATCCCGTTCACCGGGGATAATGAGGAGATGCTCATCCCCGGCCGTTTGTTCACGGACGTAACGGGCCTTCTCGCCGACGTAACGCTTCACGCCGCCGCTGAATGGGGAATAAAATTGCGTGAGATCGCAGATTTTCACGCGCGCTCCTCCGCAAGGTTTTGTAGTGCGGCTGTCCTCTGCCGCTTTTTTGACGCATACCGACCCAAAATAACAATCGCCCCCCGTTCAGACATCCCGCCCAGAAAACCCTCCGAAAGCGCCAGAGGACTGGCGCACTCCAAAACCTTGCGGAAAGAATACGCGCCCACAGGCTGCAACGCAGGGCTCATTCCGCGCCGTGATGGGAGAGGAATCGCTCAGCATCAAGCGCGGCGGCGCATCCCTGGCCGGCAGCAGTAATCGCCTGGCGATAAACGTGATCAGCCACATCCCCCGCCGCAAATACCCCGGGCACATTGGTATGGGTCCCGTTCCGTTGGAGGAGATAACCGTTCTCGTCCATGTCGAGTTTGCCCTTGAACGGGCCGGTGTTGGGCACATGGCCGATGGCGACAAACACGCATTTTACCTCAAGCTCGTTCACGGCCTTTGTTTTCAAATTCTCGAGCTTGATTCCGCGCATCTCGCCGTGCTCATCGCTCAGGTATTCTGTCGGGACTGAATCCCAAACCATTTCTATCTTCGGGTTCGCCAATGCCCTGTCCGCCATGATTTTGGAAGCGCGCAAGCTGTCGCGCCGGTGAATGAGATAAACCTTCGAGGCGAACCGGGTAAGGAAGGAAGCCTCTTCACAGGCCGAATCGCCGCCACCCACCACGCAGACCGGGACATTGCGATAAAAAGCGCCGTCGCAGGTGGCGCACGATGTCAAGCCATGGCCGACGAGCTTCTTTTCGCCGGGCAATCCGAGCCAGCGTGCGGATGCGCCACTGGCAATGATCAGGGTTTGTGTCTCGACCCATTGATCGTCAACCTTGATCCGGAGCGAGCCGTTGGTTTGCGCAAAGTCGCTGACCCCTGCGAACTGGAAGCGGGCACCGAATCGGGCGGCTTGGGCTTTCATGTTCATGATCAAGTCCGGTCCTTCGATCCCATCTTTAAATCCCGGGAAATTTTCCACCAAGGTTGTGGTGCCGAGCTGGCCCCCGGGTTCGTGCCCTTCAAGGACCAGCGGGGCGAAATTGGCACGAGCCGCGTAAATTGCGGCGGTTAGGCCAGCACAGCCGGTCCCGACAATGATCATTTTTTCCATAAGTGGGCGCTGAGTTAAGCGGAGCACCCGATCCTCGGCAAATCCTGAAAATATCGCGGCTCAGGACTCGACGCGCCCCCATTAAAATGGCTCAGTCCGCATCGCGTGAAATCCAAGCGTCTCCCGTTTCCGAAAAAAAAGCCCGGCCCTGTCCGGACAGTAAAGCATTACGTGCTCGATACGAACGTGCTCATCCATGATCCGCAAGCGATGTTCCGGTTCCAGGACAACGTGGTCTGGATTCCAGTGGAAGTGCTTGAAGAACTCGACCGGTTCAAATCGGAATCGACCACCCGCGGAGCCAATGCCCGCGAAGTCCACAGGCGCTTGAATGAACGCTTCGGCACCACTGAGCAGATGAAGCACGGGGTCCCCTTGGAAAATGGCGGCGAGTTGCGGGTCTGCGTCAACCCGCACATCAAGTTCGAGGAGCGGGGCTGGCAATTGCTCAATGAATCGACCCGCTTCAAATTGGTGCGGGCGCTTTTCCCGGACATGTCGGTGAAAGACAACCGGATCCTGGCAAGCGCCGTTTATCTGGCCGATTCGCAAACTTCACAGACGATCCTTGTGACCAAGGACATCAACATGCAGCTCAAGGCCCGGACCCTCGGGCTCGAGGCTGAGGATTACCGCACCGATCGGGTCGAGGATAATGACATCAGTCGCACCCAACGCCAGAACCAGGCGGAGGAGGTCGAGAGCTTCGATATCCCCGGCCACACGTTGCAGGCATTTGCCAGCCAGCAATACATCGCCCTTCCCGCAGCCAGGAACTTCATGCCAAATCAGTATGTGCTCCTTCGCAATGACGAAGAGCCGAGCCACGGTGTCCCGGCGCGGCACGTCCGCAATGGCGAGTTTCGCAAGCTTCATCCCGATCACCTCAC
>JAYUPM010000604.1:0-5663 GCA_043760145.1 Spartobacteria bacterium | reverse complement strand
TCGGAAGTCGGAGGTCGGAAGTCGGAGGGCAGATCGGACCGATCGGTCCGATCCTCCGCCCTCCGCCCTCCGCCCTCATGGCCCCGGGCCGCGCCGATATTCGCTTACCAGCTTGGGCGGCTGATCGTGCATGGCCAGTTCCTGGTATTGATCGATCCCATCGACGATCGCTTCCGCCACCCGATTACGCCATTCCGGAGATATGATTTGCGCCAGTTCGCTCTTGTTACTGACGAACCCGCATTCAACCAGGACGGCCGGCACCGGGCAGTGACGGAGCACGGCAAATCGCGCTTGTTTGAGCCCGCGATCCACAGCCGGGATATTTCCAAGAAGCGAATGATAGACGGCCCCTGCCAGCGCGCCGCTCGGTATGTCGTTGGCATTTCCAGGATCTTCGCGCATCGCATTGCGGCCCATTAATGGGTCGTTTGTCGCGGGGGCACCGCGGGGTGCCATCGAAAATATTTCAAATCCTTGCGCATTGGTATTGGCGCCGGCATTGAAATGGATGCTTACGAAAACCGAGTCCGGCAGGTATTTGGCGAGTTGAGGGCGGGCCTCCAACGGGATGAAGATATCGGTGGAACGGGTCATCGTGACGCGATAACCGCGAGCCTCCAGAATTTTGCGGGTGCGCAAGCTGACATCGAGGGCGAAATCTTTTTCGAACCCGGATGGGCCGCCGGCTCCCTTGTCGTGTCCACCGTGTCCGGGATCGAGGATGACATTGCGCACGGGACGGATTCCGGTGATCCGTTCGGGGCGCAACCGGGGCTCGATGACTTTTGCAAGGTCGAGGCGTGAAACCAACAGATGGCTGTCCTGGACGCGGGTTGGAAATGAGAGCCACTGTTTTGCGCCGTTGATGAACATCTCGCGGCTATTAACAATGAACTCGAGTTTCTTTGGGCCCGACTCCATTTCAATGGTGCGGGGAAGGACGGGGGCTGGCGGGATTACAGGAGCGGGAGGGAGCAGGATGGCGGTGGCCGGGAGCGGGGTGGTTGCTCCCATGCCAAGGACCGGAGCGATCAGGGGCAATGGGGCGGGAATCGGGAACCCGTAAAACTGGGCGATGTTCTTAACCGAAACGTAATCGCGCCCTTCGAAGCGGAAAATTTCCCAGTCGGCTGCTGATCCGCGCTGGAGAAGGAACGCGATTGATGCCAGGGCCAATACCCGAACACTAAATACGGATCGGCTTCTGAATCGGGGAAGGCGATTCAGGGATTTTCGGGCAAGCGTGAGTGGAAACACTCATTATCCTACACGAACTTTTGTCATATGCATCTTGAGACGCGTTTTTTTCCCTCTTCGGGTTGGGCGTGAGGGCCCCGGTTGTTCGTGGTGTTTGCGCTTTTTAAATCAGTTGACCCGTTTCATTTTCTCGAGATCAACCCGCTCCGTCTGGGCCTGTCGCAAACGGGTCCGGGCATCGCGGTAAGCTTTGCCGATGCTTACGACCAAAAAGAAGCCGGGAAGCATCATGAGGAAACGCACCTTGTTGGGCACAAAGAAGAGCGCCCCCAGAAATATGAAAGCCATCAGCCAGCACGCCGCCGTGGTTCGTATGACCAGCGTCCGTTCCTGTTCGGTCTGGCATTTTTTAACGGACCGGCTGGTGCGGAAAATCGCGAAAATGAGCACGCCAAGTAGGAAAAATGTGACGAGCTTCATCGCGCGGGTGACGGGAACAGAACAGTCTTCCAACGGTTTTCGCAAGCGTGCATCCCAAGAATAGGTCCCATAAGTCTTATGTGACCTATGATTGACATCGCGCTTGAATCTCGTTGGTTTCCCGCCCAATGAGAAACCCGTTTGCCAGTTATGGCGCTTGAAATCGAGCGCAAGTTCCTTGTCAAAGGGGAGGCCTGGCGCGGCTTGGGCGAGGTCGTCGAGATTCGCCAGGGTTATCTTGCCCGCGATCCCAATTGCGTGGTCCGGGTCCGGACGGCAGGCGGCAGGGCATGGTTAACGGTCAAGGGCCGGGTGCAGGGATTTACGCGGCGTGAATATGAAGTGGAGATTCCATTTGCCGAAGGAGTCGAGATGCTTGAGTTGCTTTGCCCTAAACCGGTTATGGAGAAAAAACGGCATCGGATTGCGGCCGGGAAAATCACATGGGAAGTCGATGAATTTCTCGGTGAGAACACGGGGTTGATCATCGCTGAAGTGGAGGTCGCGTCGGAGGATCAACAAGTGGAGTTGCCGGAGTGGATTGAGGCCGAAGTCACGGGGGATTCCCGGTATTTTAATTCCAATCTACTCATCCACCCTTTTCGGAATTGGTCCTGATGAATCCGCAGCAATCCCCCCAAGGCATCGAGGTTGTCAGTTATTTTGTGCGCGACCGCAATGCATTGCTGGCCCGGGCTGAGTTTGGCGAGCTCTACGTCGATTACTACCTGCATCAAGGCCAGCACGGATACCACCACTCGCCTGCGCATGATGGGATTTTAAAGGAAGCGCTCGCGGCTTTGACTCTTCATAGCGCATCGCGGCCATGGAACGAATCGTGGGCATGGACCATTCATTTCCAGGAACCGCTCCTCAACCTGTTCGTTACCGGGGATAACCGGCGCGGGACCGTTGTCGGCCAGATATTTACCGAGAACGTAAAACAGGACGGGCGCAATCTTTTCCTCGCCGATCTCGTCCGGGAACGCGGCGAGTCGCGTCGCAGCGCCGTGGAATTTTGCGGGACCGAACCGTTCCGGATCGTGGAGCAATATTACGCCCAGAGCGAGCAACGGCCGGTCCGTTATTTTCGTTTCGATACGGAGGAATTTGTGATGATCACCGCCCAACCCGGGTGCGACCTGGCATGGCTCGCGGCCCTCGATGAAGAGGCGGTCCGGATGCTCGATAAGAACGAGACGTTGAGCTTGCTCGAAAAGCGCGAGTATCGATGGGAATGCGGATGCAGCCAGAGCCGGATGTTGACTGTGCTGGCGCCGATCATGCGCTCGGATCCGGACGGGCTTTTTGGCGACGAGGCGTTATTGCGGATGAGTTGCCCGCGTTGTGGAGCCCGGCACATCATCACGCGCGAATCGATGGAGGCTTACCTCCTGGAGCCGCCCACTGGAGAAGAGCGGTGAGTTTCGAGGAGCGCTTTGGGGCGATCGGGCGGCTGTTGGGGACACCCGGTTTGAATCGGGTCCGGGCCGCGCATGTCTGCGTGATTGGGGTGGGCGGAGTCGGCTCATGGACCGTGGAAGCATTGGCTCGTTCAGGCATTGGGGCGCTTACCCTTGTCGATCTCGATGATGTCTGTATCACGAATATCAACCGGCAACTCCCGGCTCTCGATGGCCAGATCGGCCGCCTCAAGATCGATGTCCTTGCCGAACGAGTCCGCTTGATTAATCCCGAGTGCGAGGTGGTTGCCGAAGCGGACTATTTTACTGAGGCCACAGCCGATCGGTTGCTGGCCCCACGCTATGATTTCGTGGTCGATGCAATCGATCGGATGTCGCTCAAATGCATGATCATCGCTGGGGCACTTTCCCGCGGCTTGCCGGTTCTGACGGTCGGTGGGGCGGGTGGAAAACAGGATGGCTGCATGGTCCGCACTGGTGATCTCGCGGATTCCGAGCAGGACGAATTATTGAGGCAGGTCCGGCGCAAATTAAGGCGTGATTACGCGCTGGGTCGCGAAGGCGATCAGCGGTTTGGGGTGCGGTGTGTTTATTCGCCGGAGAAACCAAAATACCCATGGGCGGACGGGAGCGTCTGCGCTGAGCCCGAAGAAGGGAGTCCTCTCGCGCTCGATTGCGCCAGCGGTTTCGGGAGCGCGGTCTTTGTCACCGGCGTCTTCGGATTCGCCGCCGCTGGCGAAGTGGTGCGCCGAATCGCGATGGGGCGTCCAGCGTGAAGGTTCGTAGTTCCGGCTGAAGCCGGTCCGGGGAGGCGAAGTCAATAGTCAGAATGAAAAATGAAGAAGTGTCGGTGTGCGTCCTCTGCCGCATAAATGCGGAACTACAAACTTCCGCGCGACGGATCGAACAAACGCCTGAAGTTTTCGGCGACCTGTTCTGTCAATTCCGCGAGACTCAATCCCACCGTTTCAGCCAGGCCATTATAGGCGATTTCAATGTTGGCAGGGTGATTGAGGCGGTCGCCATTTTCCGCGTTTAGCAAATGTGGATTGATTGCGTCCGGAGGCCACATGTCCGGCGCATCGCTTTCCACAAGGAGTCGATCTATCGGCACATGCTTGAACAGATCGCGTTGGGAGGCTTTTCGGGGATGAAGAAAATATGGCGAGAAAGAGAAGTAAGCGCCGCGTTTGCAAAATCCCTCGATCATCTCGCGCGGCCCGCCATACGAGTGGAGGAGAAATCCACGGGTGGGCAGGGGATGTTCGCGAATGATGTCCCAGAGGGCTCCCCACGCTTTCAAGCAATGGATGGAAACTGGCCGCGCGAGTTCAGAGGCGAGGGCGAGTTGGAAAGTGAACGCATCGATTTGAGCGGGTAGATCGTGAGGATGGATCCATCGATCGAGCCCGATCTCACCGACGCCGGCCGCGGGATGGGCCTTGAGAAGCGCGCGGAGTTGATCCCGCCAATCCGGCGCTGCTTTTTGGACAAACCACGGATGGAGGCCGAATGCCGGGAGAACAAAGTCAAACTGTTGGGCGAGCGCCGCGACCTGGGGCCAATCCTCTGGAGCGGTGCCATTGACGACCATCCGTGGTGAACCCATTCCGGCAAGGTCCGCGAGGATGCGGGGACGCAACGGCGTCAGTCGCGAGTCGTGGAGATGGTTATGCGCGTCAAGCCACATCACAAGTGTGCTGCTGAGTGCTGAGTCAAAGTTGATGGATGAAATCTTGCCATGACCACGCTCGTATACCGGGTGCGATAGCACGGGTTGCCGCCGGGAATCGTGGCGATTGATGGACTAGATTCATTTCAATCCTAGTGCCCGCGGGGCGTTTCTTGCGCAACGCCTCTGCTAGTCTTTGCATCGGGCTGGCCATGACCGGTGTAACAGTGCACCCGGCCTTGCACTCGACAAGTGATACAGCCCCGGCTCGGCCTGGCAGGATAAAGTCGACCTCCAACCCCTGCTCGTCGCGGAAGTAATAAAGCTCGCGCCGCCGTCCCGCGTTCAACTGAGTTTTCACCATTTCGGATGCGACAAAACCTTCGAATAGGGCACCGTAAAAGGGAGATTTCGCCAGCTCCGCAGCCGAATCCACGCCCAGCAAATGACAGGCAAGGCCCGAGTCCGCCAAGTATAGCTTTGGCGACTTGATTAGCCGCTTGCCCAGGTTCTCGAAGAACGGGGGGATAATCAATATCTGGGCGGTGGTCTCCAGCACGCTGAGCCACTGCGTGATGGTTGGAACACTTACTCCGAGCGGCGCGGCCAGGTTCGTTTTATTCAATACCTGACCGTGCCGACTGGCCACCAGCGCGAGGAAGCGACGGAACGTTGAGAGATCTTTGACGGCCGTCACTGAGCGAACATCCCGTTCCAGGTAGGTTTGCAGGTAGGAGCTGAACCATAGCCGCGCATCCCGGGGACGCGCCAGCACTTCGGGATACCCGCCCCGCAGCAACGTTACTTTTGGCGTCTCGCGGGTGGAAAGAGGAAGGAGTTGGAGAACGGCAGCGCGTCCCGCCATGGACTCGGTGACGCCCTGCATG
>JAYUPM010000603.1:0-5670 GCA_043760145.1 Spartobacteria bacterium | reverse complement strand
CCGTGTCGGACCCGGTGTTGGAGCTGCTGCTGACGCCGGTGGCCCCTGCGATAACAAACGCATCGATGAAATGATTGTTAACCGGGTCATCTTCGTCGTCGGAAATGGTCACAACTGCGGTGTTATCACTATGCAGAATAACTCCGTCCGTTGGATTGGAAATCGACACACCAAAGGTCTCGTCCCCCTCCGACATCGCATCCTCAAGAATCGGCACGGTAAAGCTTTTGGAAACCTGACCGGCGGCGAAATCGACCTGGCCGGATACAGCGGTGAAATCGTCGCCATCCAAGGCAGAGCCGCTGTTCGCCTGGTAATCCACCGAGAACGCATCTGAATTCGGGCCGGTCCGCAGGAGGGTGATCACGGCCATTCCGGCTGTTTCTTCCACAGTGTAATTGGCGGCATCGAGCTGCACAAAACTTCCTGAAATAAGCTGCCAGTTCAGGATGGTGTTGCCAGCGGCCCGATGCACACCATCAATGGCAATAAAGTAAACCTCTCCTAGAATGACGGGGAATGTAATGGCACTTGTGGGCGGGTTGCCGGGCGCATCGTTGTTGGATGCCACCAATGCAAGTGTCTCCAGGACCGCGCCGGTATAAGCCGCCAGCAATGTATCCAGCGGAACCCCGGGCCCCTCAAGGCTTCCAAGCGTATTGAAGGTAACAATCCCGCTGGCCGGGGCCGTCCAACGATACCAGATGGAACGCCCGCCCAGGCCGCCGTGCGCCGGTTCGTTCTGCTCAAAATCGGCCGAGAAATTTACGTCAACAAGTGCGCCGCTCCGGCCAGTGATAACGCGGGCATCTGCGAAGTCATCATTTGCCGGGTCGTCTTCATTTTTGATGGTCACCGTTGCCATGATGATCGTTCCGAGAATGGCGCCGACCGGATTAGAGATCGAGAGGGTAAATGATTCGTCGGCCTCGAGAATATTATCGTCTAGAATCGGCAGGAGAATCGTGGTTGTGGCTTGACCAACGGCAAAGCTCACACTGCCGGAATTAACAGTATAATCATTACCCAGCACTGCCGTCCCATCGGTAATGGAGTAAGCGACACTCCCTGCGAGTCCGGTTGAGCCTGTGCGGAATACCTGGACCGCGACAGGCCCATTATCTTCCTCAAGAAAATACGCACTTGCTCCCAGTTCAATGCGGGCAGGGCCAGTCCCATTAACATTCCCGTTGGTGCCGGTGCTTAACGTCCAATTGGAGGGCAGATTCTCGCCACCTGGATCCCCGTTGGGTGTGAGCCAGACAAAGCTATAACCGCCGACTTCCGGTGGTTCAGGCCAGAGACCGGCCACGAAATAATCGATCTGCCGGATGATGGAATTGTCCGCCGCGTAAAGAATGATCTGATCCCCGGAATTATTCAGCTTATCCTTGAACGCGCCGGCAATTGGGAGACCCGGGCCGTATCGCAGCTCGAAGGCCGCCTGGTTGGCCACAATAAATAGACGCTCTCCCGCGGCTAGGGTTCGTGGCAGGGACGAGTCCTTGAAATCGAAGGTAATGCCGCCATCCAGATAAAGACCCTGGAGATCGACGGCCCGGGCACTGAAGTTCGTAAGTTCAAGGTATTCAAAATCGGAAGCCTCGTCGAAGCCGGCGGCTAACTCGGCGGCGGTCGGACCTGCGGGGTCGAACATGAACTCGGTGATTGCCAAATTGGACCTGTTAGCGGCGGCGGTATCGATCAGGAAGGTTGCTTCAGTCAGCGCGCTCCATGTGCTTGTGGCGGCAACGAAGGCGCGCGCCCGCACGAAACGGACACCTGATCCGCTAAGAATGAATGGGGTGGACGTGATGCTGCGGGTTCCCGTCAGGCTTAACTCAAAGCTTATATCACTACTGGTGTTGTTAACCTGGTGGACTTCCACAGCGATCGTGTTGACGCCCTCAACAAGCAGCGCCGGGTCCACTGCAAAATCATAGAAGGCGGTTTCACTTGGTGTGATAATGCCAGAATAGAAATTAAAGGCAGGGGTATCGGTGAGCCCGGTGTTTGTCTTCACTGCCAATTGCCCATTGATGTAAATCCATGCCTGGTCGTCGTATTTCAGCGACACTTGAAGCGCTGTCATTTGGTTGGCGTTCACGACACTGAAGGTTCGCCGAAAATAAGTCGTCGCGAACCGGTTGGCCACCGGCCCTCCATTGACCACTGTCACTTCATCGCCATCGCCGTATCCTAATTCACCCGCCCCAGCTGCCCATGTGGAATCATTAAAAGCACCGGCCCGCCAGGCGGTCCCCTGGTCGCTTCCATTATCCAGATATTTCCAGATGGATCCGGCTGAGATCAATGTCTCGCCTGCGCTAGAGTCATCATGAATCAAGGCCCCGGCCCGAATCGCCCCGCCGATCGCCCGCGGATCAGTTCCGTCCGGCATGTAATAGATATCCCCTGCTGGTGATGTAATTGAGATTTGTCCCCCATTGGCAATCGGGCCGCCAAAAGGCGAAATGATTGGAGCGGCAATCGTAGGGTAGAGGGCGTCAGTCCGGAGCTGGCTAATCACAGTCCCCGAGCGGGTTGGAATAAACGAATTGAGAAGCCAGTTCTTTTCACTCGCCCAGTGCGTGTAATTGAGGGCCGGTGTTGTCTTGGAGTCCCCCCATCGGGCCGACTCCGCAGGGATCGCCGGGCCGACGATCGCCGCAAGCTCATTGATCCGCGCAGTCCACGCGGCGGTGGACAACGGGCCGCCATCAAACATCTGTTTCTGGAGCCGATCCGCCCACCGGATTCGATACTCCGGATTCCCCATCAAATCCTGATGAAGGAACATTGGGTTGGAATAACTGAAATTGTTCTGGTTGGGGCTGATGAACGGGCCGGTGCGATCGTTCTGTCCTGTCCCCAATGAATGCTCAAAATCGTGGGCAAAAAACTTGAAGCCACTTGTCCCGATGCGATTGCGAAGGCCAAACCAGTTATTTGCCCTGTCATTGCCAAGATACGCCGAGGTGGCGCCATCCGCGTTGCCGGTCCAGAAAGTGAGCATCATGTAGTCGATGAGATTGTCCACATCCAGGAGCACCGGGTCTGCCGTTGGAGTGACTCCATCGGCAGCGAGTCCCATCATCGCATAGTAATTGGCATTGGTCGGGCTAAGCGCGTGGGCCCGGGCCTTGGTCCAGAGATCCTGCCACGCGATGAGATTTCCGTCCGTGGCGCCCACTGTATATCCGCTGTCCTGCTCCGCCTTTATGACGTCGTAATCGCCTTTATCACCACCGAAATAACTCTCGGCAAAACTGGCTTCAGTCCGTTCGTCTGTATCAAAAATCCCCCAGTATTGGCCATTAATATAGAGGTGAAAGTAACGGAGCCGGGAACTGGGCTGGCCCATCGCCAGTTGGGCATGCCGGGCGGCTTCCTCGCGCAGGAATGTGTTGCGGGTGCCTCCCTGAAACGACCATGAATAGTTCTGCGCGGTCCGCAGATCGATCTGGTCAAACTTGGACACCCCATCCCGGCCAAAGAGCGGATACTCCAATTTCTCGGGACCGTAATCGCCCCGGAAATAGAGGTGAAGCCCGTGCTTCGGGTTACTTGCCGCCCGGCTGAATCCCCCGCGAACACGGAGGCCGCAATTGACCTGGAACTCTGATGTCCCATTTGGATTGGAAGCATCTGGGGGCATCAACATTTCAAAGGAACACGGCCGTTCCCAAGCCAGTCCGCGCCGGCTCGGGTTAAAGAGAATCCCGGAGGTGGTGTCAAAAAGGTTAGGCAGGTCGGTAACAAGTGAGAGGCTCGGCAGTGAGAGTAGCGCGTTGGTGACTGTTGGTATTCCTCCAATGACCGGGTTTGCATGATTAACAATCGTCGAGTCCATCCCGTAGGAGATGTTGGGCGACCCGGTGTTGGGGACTGGCCAAAGAGCCGTTGGGCGCGCCCCGGTCGGCGATTGCAGGATCACATCCGCAACAAAAAGATAAGTTGCCGTTTGAACACTGCTCGGTTCCCAAGCCGCCTTGAATGCCGCCGCCCTCAGCACCGTCGTCGCGCTGATCGCAATCGGCCCGCTGTAAATCGTCCCATTCGTGTCGGTCGGCGTTGAGCTATCCGTCGTGTATCGAATCGTTGCCCCGGACGTCCCGGTCGCAAGACTCACATTTATGGCGGCACTGAAGTATCCGCCAAGGATGCTCATCACCACATCCTGGACATCGGCAGGGCCGGCCGGCGGCCCGTTTATCGCCCCGGGCGTGGCGGTCAACGCATCGAAAATCACCGGCGGCGCCCCGTCAACCAGCGAACCTGCGATTAACTCCGGCAGTATCAGAAAGGTCGCATCGGCAGCTGTTATATTAAGACCATGGAGGGCAATAACGTTATTGCCCGCAATCAGTTGCGGAAGATATGCCGTGAGGTTGATTGATTCCCTGGCAAGCGCCGCGCCTCCGCTGTGTGTCCCGGTGGCGTTCCCATTGAAACTGGGGCTCACAGGGGCATTGCTGGCAGCGACCTGTGTTCCATTCAGATAAGCCACGTATCCGTCGTCGTAACGCATCCGCAAACTCAATGACGTGAATATCCCGGGACCGCTGGACGTAAACGGAGCCCTCACATAACAGGAGGCATTCACATTCTTCATGGCGCCTTCAATATTTGTGGCAATGATCGCCCCACCGGATGCCGCCGAATTTGTATAGGCGGCAAACCCCCCATTCGCAGTGTCACCGACCAACCGGAAGCTCGGATCCCAGCCGACAAACGCCCCTGCCCCGCCGTAAAACTCGACTTCATGACCACCGCTTCCCTGCCACATCAGAACTTCGAAAGTATGCCTGCCCGCACTTAGGGCAATTGTCCCCACCGTGTCCAAGGCGCCATGATTGCTGTCGTCCACCATGACATCGATCCCATCAATCCTGATCCGCCCGCCGTCGTCGGAGTTAAGGCCAAATGTGTAGTTCCCCGCCGCTGGAATCTGGACAAAACCCGTCGCCTGGATGGCGTAATTCTGGTCCGCGTTGGTGGGCGGTAATTGATTAAAGGCGAATCTCCCGTCCGATCCGGTCCCGAGATAATTGACCATCGCCGCGGTGACGGTTGCCTGCTGGACGATATCAGGGCTGCCAGCTGGCAGGGCCAAAAGAGCGGTTGAAGTGGCGATGCTGTTGATACCCCCAAAGCTGGGCGCCGCCTGCACCTGGCGCACCGTAATTCCCGGAACCTCAAGTCCAAACCCCAACCCCAGCGCCCCTCCTGGCCATGCGCCATCCGCGAAATCCACCGCTTTCCACCCGCTCCCAATGTCTGCTGTCGGAACCAGAAACCGGGAGGCATTCCCTTCCCCAACAAATTTTGTGATGGCGAACTCCGACCCGTAACTCTGATCCGGCAACTGGGCCGGGAACGGATTGAATTGCTGGACGACCGTCGTCCCATCGAGCTGGGTCAGGGCGAGGAATTCTCCGGTCTTGGAGAGGGAAAAATTCGTGTGCAACGGCGCCCCCACGACCCGCTTGTTTTTGCCCGAGGCCCAGACCACCAGGAACTGGCCGGGATCGAGAATCACAACCGGAAACCGCCATTTATTAAGCTTCAGAGCGTCGTCGCTCAGGCACCATCCGGTGATATCGATCGGCGCACTGGTTGGATTATGAATCTCGATCCAGTCCGAATAAGCGCCGTCTTCGTCCTGGA
>JAYUPM010000602.1:0-2317 GCA_043760145.1 Spartobacteria bacterium | reverse complement strand
TCGGGGGCGGCACACCGAGCGCCCTGAGCACGCCCCAACTCGACTATCTTCTGAACGGGTTGCGGGACCGGCTTGATCTGAGCGATCTGCGGGAGTGGACCCTCGAAATGAATCCGGCCACGGTCTCGCTGGAAAAAGCGGCCCGGCTGCGAGCGCTCGGCGTGAACCGGATTAGCATGGGCGTGCAATCGTGGGATGACGGATTGCTCAAGGTGCTTGGGCGCGTGCATAACGCGGCTCAGGCCGAACGCAGCTACGAGATTTTGCGGGAAGCCGGGTTTGAGAATGTGAACCTTGACCTGATGTTCGCGGTGCCGACACAGACCCGGGATCAATGGCAGGCCAGCCTCGAAAAGACGATCGCCTTAAAGCCCGAACATATCTCGGCTTACTGTCTCACTTACGAGGAGGATACGGCTTACTTTGCCCGATTTGTCCGAGGTGAACTAACTCAGGACGCGGCATGGGACGCCGATCTTTTCGAGGCAACCATGGATACATTGGACGCCGCAGGGTTTGAGCAATACGAGATTTCCAACTACGCGCGTCCGGGCCGTGATTGCCTCCATAACCTGGCTTACTGGCTGGGCGCGGATTACATCGGGCTGGGGCCGAGCGCGTTCTCGACAGTCGGCGAACGGCGCTGGCAAAACATCGCCGATACAACGATCTACTGCGACCGGATCGAGCGCGGAGAAAGCGCGGAGGCTTTCTCCGAGCCGCTGATGGCCGAAACTCGGGCAGGAGAACGGATCGCCTTCGGATTGCGGACCAACCGCGGAGTTGCCCGGGAGGCAGTTGCGCAATGGAGTCGGGAAGTGGCGCAGTTTGAAGAGGACGGTTTTCTCCAGGGCGACGCAGACCGAGTGTGTCTCACGCGTCGCGGGAAGCTGATGGCCGATTCGCTCTCCGAAGTTTTTGTATAAGTCTCATAAGTCCTATAAGTCCCATGGGTCCCGGATAACTATGGGGAAGAGTGAGAGTGAGAGGAAGAGATGATGGTGTGCATGCAATGCCGCCCGCCCGGCGCTAGGGTGATCGCATTTTCGCCGGCATTGGCGGTTTCGATGCAGAGCATTTGCGGCCATTCGGCGTCGCCAAAATCGGCCATTGCCTTTGCCTTGGCGATCCATGGGTTCCAAACCACGGTGGTATCGGAGTGCTCTTTTTGCACACGGATCTTGCGGCCCAGAACAGGATCCTCAAGGAGACAGGTGGCACGGGTATGCAGGTAAACCCGGTCGGTTTCGCCGGTAATCCGGATGGGGGCGGGGTCCTGCATTTTAAGAGTCAGATGATCGGTCTTGTCGATAAAAGTGGCCTGGGCCAAGCCCGTGACGGTGACCTCGCGCACGTCGCCCACTTGAAAGTAAGTATGCTGGGCCTCCTCAAACTCGAATGAGGAATCGGAGCGATTCTCCACTTCAAGGGTCATCTCCAACTGGGTGCTGATCCGGATTCGATGCCTGAGCACAAACTGATGGGGCCATAGCGCCAGGGTTTGCGCGTTTGAATCGAGCCGGAGGATGACAGTGACGACATCCCCTTCCTCCTGGACCGATTCGAGTTCCCATAAACTGGTGCGGGCAAACCCGTGCATCGGTGCGGTGGCATCTCCAGCCTTGGCGCCAAACCATGGGAAAATCAAAGGAACCCCGCCCCGGATCGGTTTACCCGCGGCAAAATTGCTGAGGTTGCTCATGAACAGGATGGGCGGTTCCCCGGAGAGTTCGTATGCAGAGACGTGGGCGCCGTGAAGATGGATTTCAGCAGTCGCGAGAGGGAGATGCACTGTGAGGCGATCGAGTCCGTTATCTCCGGGATGCAGTGTGGCGGCGGCGGGGAGTGGAATCGGAGTGCGCATGGTCATCGGGAATAAATGGAATGTAAAAATCGGGGGGCGAACCGACAAAGTAAATAGCGGCCGATTTTTTAATTTGAGGTCGATCGGATAGCCCATAGGATGGGTTTGGCGTGCCCCCCATGAATTGCCGTGAATTCAGAAGCCCCAGCCGCCGAATTACATTTGAGCTCGCCTTTACCTCCGCAGAATTCACCTCAGACGCCCCGATTGACTCACGACGCCATTGGCTTCGTGCTGGCTGTGGGGTATGCGCTGATTGTGGTGGCCAGCCTTTGGTTGCGCGATGGCGGCGGGAATGATTACGGATTACTGGCTCTTACCCTGGGTTGTTCGAGCTTCCTTTATTTCATGGCTCTTCGGGTCCGGATCGATATGCGGGAGAAGGCGCGGCTGGCGGCAAAAATCCAGGATACAGACGTCAAGTATCGATTGATTTTTGATAACGCAATTGAA
>JAYUPM010000601.1:0-2320 GCA_043760145.1 Spartobacteria bacterium | reverse complement strand
GACGAACTAAAGGACCAGGTGCTCAGCGAGTATCGCGGGTCGAGCCTGATTGATCGGTATATTGATCCACAGGATGGCCGACTCACCGCGTTCGATGAACTCTACTTTGGCCCAACCCAATACGATGGAACGACCATCTCGAAAACCGGATCGCTCGATCCGTTTTATCGGTTCCGGGTCTTGAGCAGCAAACAGTTCGGGTATTAATTGTCCGGATATTTGTTTTAACGCGCCGCGCAAGAGCTATTTGTTGAATGCCCAAATAAAGTGCCAGGCTCTTTATAAAAAGGAATGCGGCCGGGGGTGGGGGGCATTTTCGAATCTCTTCATGTATGAGACTCAGGCGCAGCAAAGCGGATCCGGAGGCGGCGGTCGGTTACTACCATTGCATCTCACGGGTGGTGAACCGGGAGTTCCTCTTCGGCACTCAGGAGAAGGAACGCTTTGTCGCTTTCATGCGCGCATACGAGCTCTTTTGCGGCGTCCATGTGGTGACTTGCTGCGTTATGTCTTCCCATTTTCATATTTTCGTGGCGGTGCCGCATCGGCCTGCCCCCAAGCATTTGCCATCTGACGAGGAGTTGGTCGCCCTCGCCCGCGCCGCCCACATCTCCTATGGCGCAGATCGCCTGGAGGAGGAACTCGCCCTTTACCGGGAAGAAGGCAACCAGAAGAAGCTGGAGAAATTACGGGAACGCTTTTTCCGACAGATGTGGGATGTGAGCTGGTTCATGAAACTGCTCAAGCAACGCTTCAGTCATTGGTAAATGACGGAGTGGTGTTCGGGAGCGAAGGATTCGTTGATGGGTTTTTTGAGGGGAACCGGGAGAAGCTCGGGGCGCATCGCAAGAGCGGGGCACGCAAGATGCGTCAGATCGATGCTGCGGATCTCTGTGTGCTGCGCGATCTGCGGGTTGCGGTGTTTGGATAAGGGAAATGGTTGTGGACCCGACAGACTGGATGGACTGGATGGACTTGATGGATTTTCTCCGCGCAGCGATGGCAATCCGATTTGCAACGGCTTGGTGTTGCGGATTTAATGGCTTCTGCGTGACCCCTGACTGCTCCCGTCGTCATAGTGCGCACTTGAAACTCGTATGAAAATCCTGCTTTGCGTCGTGATCCTCGTGTTTGTCGTTCCTTCAAAGGGGGCGACGGCAAATAACCTCCTGTCCGCTTGAACCACTTTATTCTCGGGACTCGCGCTTCGCCACTGGCCCTGGCCCAGGCGGAATTGACCCGCCAGGCGCTCCTTCGTTTTTTTCCAATGATGACGTTGGAAATTAAAAAATTTACGACGCGGGGTGATCAAAAACTGGATCTCAATCTGCTCCAAAAAAGTGAGGCTGGCGGGAAAGGGCTTTTTACACGGGAACTGGAGGAGGCATTGCTGGTGGGAGAGATCGATGTGGCGGTGCATAGCCTCAAGGATCTGCCGGGGCACAATCCGGCGGGCCTGGAAATCACAGCGGTCCTTGAGCGGGCGGCCACAGCTGATGTGCTGATTTCGCGCGACGCCTCCGAATTCAGTGAGCTTCCAGATGGGGCGATCGTTGGGACAAGCAGCGTCCGGCGGGCTTGCCAACTCCGGTGGTTGCGGCCGGATATTGAAATTGTGGAGTGGCGTGGCAATGTCCAGACGCGTTTGCGAAAACTGGTCGAGTCCGGGACCACGGCAGGGATAATTTTGGCGCAAGCAGGATTGGCGCGGCTCGGTTTTGCGGTGGAATCCGGGATGCTCCAATTTGAGGGCGCCGATTTAAGAGTGGCCTCGTTGACGGAGCAGCTATTGCCAGCTATTGGGCAGGGAGCGATTGCGCTCCAATGTGTTGCGGGAAGGGCCGAGGTCACGGAAGTGCTGGGTGCCGTCAATCATGAGTCGACCATGATTTGCGTGCGGGCTGAACGCGAGTTGCAACGCCTTCTCTCAGGCGATTGTTCGATTCCAATCGGGGTCCGCACATTGTTGCGCGGCGATTCCCTGGAGATGGAGGCGATACTATTTGGGAAAACGGAGCAGCCGCCCATGGAGGCGCGTTCTGTCGGGACTGCCGACGATCCCGAAGGATTGGCTGGGAAAATTTTTGCCGCGTTGTCCACTTCCCAAGGCTAAAAAGGCATTTTATTCTCCCCTTCACTGCGCCTGCCCGGATACCCACGCCTTAACCAAGTTGAACCTGGTCCTCCTGCAAAAAGAGCTTATTGCCTGGTTTAAAAGCCATGGGCGGGACCTGCCCTGGCGGCAGACTCGCGATCCGTATGCGATCATGGTCTCGGAGTTTATGCTCCAGCAAACGCAGGTCGTGACCGTGCTCGGCTA
>JAYUPM010000600.1:0-16331 GCA_043760145.1 Spartobacteria bacterium | reverse complement strand
GGCGGAACTGGTTTATGTTCAGCCGCATACGCCCGGCAACGTTCCAGGATGTGGGAGCGTTCGATGGGAGTCTGGGGCACGTTCTTCTTCGGCGCTCGAAATCGTTGAATCGGAACGGCGCGGGGAAGTGACAGGGGGATTGCCGACATAACGGCGGGAGTATTCATCGGAGAATCGGAAAACGGCAAGTGGCGATCCTATCGATTTAAGCGAGGACCGCCCAGGGATGACCCTACTGGAAACCGATTGTTTAGGACGCTTGGGGCGAAGGCCCCGTTGTCGGCCCGCTTGTCTTGGAGCGAGTATGCTGCATGGCGCGCAGAGATGGCAGGTTCTGGGGGTCCCATAAGTCCCATCGCATCCTTTGCGTCGTGGCGTTGCTGCTCTCCGGATCCACCCCTTGGGTCTCTGCCGCCACCTGGAGCCGGGTGGCGACTTATGGCGAACAGCCCTCGGAGCGATCCAGTCCAGCCCTCGGCCTCGTCGGCCCACACGTTTACCTCTTTGGGGGCGTCCAGGACACTTTTGCCACGGGCGTAAATCGCTTTTATAATGACCTTTTCAGGTTCGATCCGCAGACACGCCAATGGATTCGCTTGGTTCCAGAAGGCGCATTGCCTCCGGCCCGCGCCTTTGCCGCGGCGGCTGTTGACACGGAGAGCGCACTGTTTTTTCTCTTTGGCGGGACTTCTTACGGACCCGGCTTTGCAAACGTGATCGCCTATAACGACCTCTGGGCTTACTCGCCGTCGTCGAACTCCTGGACGAAAATGCGCCCGTCCAATCCCGGACCGTGCGGCCGCTCCCGACCCGCCGCATGGATGGTTGGACGCCAATTTTACCTCTTCGGCGGGATTACCGCCGAAGTGAACACGCTCAACGACCTCTGGCGTTACGACCTCGCTTCCAATCGCTGGACCGAACTCATTCCCAATGGCAGCCCCGCTTCCCCTCCCTCCCGGCATCAGGCTCAGTCCGGCTCCCATTCGCGCTTTGGCAAATTAGTGATCTACGGCGGTGAAACTTTGAATGGAAACGGGTTCGAGATTCTCGGCGACACATGGGAATACGATCTCGCTGGCAATCGGTGGACCGAGATCACCCCGCTGAATTCTTCCAACATTCAACCGCCCCGCAATTATGGGGCGGCCGGCATTGTGGGAACGAATCTTTACCTCCAGGGCGGCGATCTTCCCGGGGGCGTGATTTGTTGCGGCGCTTCTTTTCCCCAGAACCCGACTGGCGAGCTTTGGCGCTTTGATCTTCAGCGACGGACATGGGAGCAAGTCCAGTTCAGCTCCAATCCCGTTCGCCTCAAGCGCCACAGCGCCATCGAGGTTGGCAATGAGGTGCTTTACTTCGGCGGGTTTGATTTTGAACCCGGGCGCGGCCAGATCTGGAATCGGGAAGTATTCGTATTCCGGCCGTCAGGTCAGTGATCAGTGATCAGTGGTCAGTAACCAGTGATCAGTAATCAGTAATCAGTGATCAGTGATCAGTAAGTGTCATGAAGGCCTCACTGAACACTGAACACTGAACACTGAACACTGAACACTGAACACTGAATACTGAATACTGAATACTGGTTACTGATCACTGAATACTGATCACTGAATACTGATCACTGAATACTGAATACTGAACACTGATCACTGATCACTGATCACTGATCACTGATCACTGATCACTGACCTGAGATCCCGCGCCTTCTGCTCGGCGTCGTGGGCCACATTCGCATACGCCCCAAAATCGTTGAACCAATATTTCTTGGCCCAGCGATACATCCAATGTTGCTCGGGGATTTCCTCCCCCGGCAGCCACTGAGAAAAGCGCGGCTCCATCGCGTCGAGCTCGGCCATTGCCGTGCCGCGCATGGTCGTGTCGCGGGCCCCATGTTTCACCACTAATTCCTTCACAAGATCGGGCCGCTCCAGCACGACACAGCCTCGCGTCTTCTGCGCACTGAGTTCACGGAAATCCTTTAGAAAAGCACTGTCTCTCATCGTCGCGAAGATACCCCGCTCATCCCGGATATTCTCCGTCGCAAACTGTATGATCGGGCACGGCTCAATATCACCGCGCGGATTCACATGATGACTGATCCCGGTGGACATCGGACAGAGCGCCTTGCCTTCGCCATCGTAATACGCATCGATAATCGCAATCGGCAGCTTGGCCCGCATCTCAACCACAAATCGACGGACCCGCACCAACTGATCCGGCCGCAACGCAAGCGCCGAGTTCATCTTGGGGCCAACCGGGCGATAAGTATGAAACCATGCGTAATGCACCCCTCGATTTATCAACTCCCGCAACCATGACTCGCTGCAAAGGTCTTCAATGTTCGTTTGACAGACACTAGTCGCCACGCCTGTGAGGATCCGCTCTTTCAGGCAGTGTTCAAGGCCACGCAATGTCCGGGCAAACACCTCCTTCTTCCCACGCCGCTCATCACTGACTATCTCGCGGCCTTCTATCGAAATCAGCGGAGTTGTGTTGCCTATTTGGCGCAAACGCCGGGCGATCTTTTCCGTGATGAACTGGCCATTGGTAAATACCTGGAAGTAACAGTCCGGATGCGCGGCCAGCAGATCGAGTAACTCCGAATGCATGAACGGTTCACCCCCGAGGATTCCAAAGAACGCATTCCCATGCGCCTTGGAGTCGTTGATCGTCCGATTCAGTGTTTCCAGATCGATCTCTGTGCGCTCCGCTTCGACATCGACCCAGCATCCCTGGCATCGCAAGTTGCAACTGTTGAGGATGGAGAGATACAGGAATGGTGGAAAGTATTCGCCCTTCCGTATCCGCCGTTTGAACCGCTCCACCGAGAGCATCCCTTTGATCCCGAAATTCCACGCGAACTTCGCCAGGAGTCGGGGATCGGTCGTCCGAACGATTCGGGTAACGAGTTGAGGAAACATGGTTAAAAGCTGGCCGATTGATCCGATGTTAATTGGGAAAAAGCGTGGAAATTGATCATCGGGACGTGGCAGGTGTAAAAGGGCAGAACCCCAGACGGTAATTCCTTTGAATCAATCCCGCAACCTCCGCTTCTGTTCGGAGTTCGGAGTTCGTAGTTTGTAGTTCCGGCTTCAGCCGGTCCCCCTTCCCCCTCCCCTCATCCTCGTCCCTCATCCTCGAGTCCCATTTGTTGGTCGTCACCCGGGACCGCATAAATGCGGAACTACAAACCCGAGGCGGGACGCCGCTGACTTTCTGGTGACCGGGAATGAAAAGCCGTTTGCACGATAGACTTAGCTTCGGAGAAGGATCGATCGGCATTCAAGGAGGGGCGCGCATCCTGCCGCCCACGATAGCTCAAGTAATTTTTGGATAACTCACGCTGTGCCGTTGAGGGCGATCAAAGAAAGGCAGATGTTAGTTGGTAGGTCAGCGGCAAGATGCCGCCGCTCCTCTCTCACTGATTACTGACTACTGATTACTGATCACTGATCACTCTCCCCTCCAACGCTGCCTGCGCCTTTGCCATGGCTTCTTCGGCGCGGCGCGCTATTTCGTCGGGAGACGGGAGTGACATTAGAACTTCGGGCGGTATATCTCCGGCAGCCGCCAGCTTGATAAGACACTTCTGTCTTTCTGTAAGTGCCTTGTCCGCGTCCCGCTCTTTGCCAAACCGGGACCGCGCTTTTTCACTGCGGAGCCTAAGCATATCATAGATATCGCCGCCGAGCAGGGCGGAGATATCGACCTTCATTTTCTCCTTCTGCAGATCCGCATCACTAACGACATCGCCATTAATCGGGCCGGCTTTGTATTTGGGAAACATGATCGCCGCCTCGGGACAGACACGGGAACAAGCGGGACAATTGGTTTTGCAGTTATCCTGGTTCTGGACCTGGAGGTTGCGATCCTCGTCCACCCCATAGACACCGAACAGACAGAAACTCAGGCACTGCATGCAGTTGGTGCATCGATCGTAATCAATAACAGGAAACCATGGTTTCCAATCCCCGTGCCGCGCCGCCCCGAGCTCAGTTCGTGTCGATTCAATGTAATCGGCAATCTGACCGGCACTGAGTCCGGCTATGTCTTTGCTGCGCACTGCCGTCTGTTGATCCCCTGTCGAAAATAACGGGGCGTCGCCATTGAAATGACCAATTACCACGGCAGTGCTCCCATCCATTGGCGCAACAGCCCGATCCCCACGGGTCCGGGTAACGGCATGCCCGCGTTCCAGCAGCGCGCTCATCGCAGCAAAGCGGTCCCCTGCCCCAACCTCACTGGTGCCCGGGCCTTCATATAATATAACGCGCAAGGTCGATTGATCGCGGAGTGACATTAGATTTCGGAGGAGTTGAGGATGGGGGCGGTGCTTTCCTTGGTCGGGAGATTGGGGTGCAACTCGTCGGAGAGCAATTGCCGCGATACCTCTTCCGCTGCCTCCACTCGCATATTGAGTATCTGCGTGCTCGCCGGGTTAAGATCGGCCCCCGCTTGATGAAAAAGCCCTTTTACGGCCCGGGGAAAACAGGCGGCGATCTTGAGTGTTCCGTCGGCGGCCAGCCGTTGGAGCGCCGGATCGCGCCGGGCCGCCATTTCACAAAGATCGGCAACCGCCTCGAACGCGGCCGCCGACGCGCAAAGGCTTTCCAGGACCGCGTTCTTCACCTCTTTTGGGACGACCTGCGCATATTGGCAGTGGCAGTAAAGGAGGCGCGGCGCAGGCATGATGAAATGACGAAATCAGAATGGCGAATGACGATAGGAGCAAATAACGAAATTTCGAGCGCGAGTTTTTTAGATCGTCATTCGGGTTTCGTCATTTTCCTCGTAGCAGCGACGTCCCGTCGCTTTGAGGCCCATGAAAAGCGGCGGGACGCCGCTGCCACGACTGATCGTCATTCGGGTTTCGTCATTTCCTCCCGGTGCGTGGGCTCCGGTTTGCCGGGGCGGAAATGCTCGAGATGCTCCAGTTTGGCGCTTAACCCCGCAATGGTTTGGGGAAGGTTGGCCACACTGGCTGCCACCGCGTCCCGCATCAGATCGGGGTCCGCTTCCGCCCGCAAATTGATGATTACCTGCGCGCTGACGACCGGCTCATCCAAAGTCAAGGAGAGCTCAGGCACGAAATCGCTCCGGACAAGGTTGATGACGGCAATATCGCCAAGGCCTGTATCCGGACTGAGGGTCATCTTCAAATGGGCGATCTCGGCGGCTCCGAGCTGTTGCTGAATACTAATAGCCAGAGTTTTCAGGACGGCGCTCGAATCGAACCCCGGGCTCTCGGCCTGCAATTGCACAGTGGCGTTCAACCATCCCAATAACGCCTCCCCTTCCCCGTAGATCTCGTAATCAAGGGGCACGGCGGCCCGCCATTGCTGTTCGCTCCCGGCAATTTGCGCAAACCATTCATCGACGCCACTTCCCGTGCGCACGGATACGACCCGGACTTCGGCCAGTGGGAATTCTTCATTGAGTTTTCGCTGAAGCGCCGAGATCCGCTCGGGGGAGAGCAAGTCGGATTTGCCCAGCACGATCACGTCGGCTTCCTCGAGCTGTTTGCGGTAAATGTAGAGCACTTTCTCGGAAAACTTGCCGCCGCTCGATAGCCCGAAGATTCGTTCGGCGCGGATCGGATCCACAAGGACGCTCAGCGGCGAGATCGTGAAGCGGTCGCCATAAATGCGGCGCAGCGGATACGTCACAGTGGCCACCAAATCGGTGCAGCTCCCGACGGGTTCGGCAATAAACACGTCCGGGCAGGTCGTCTCAGTCAGTTTGGCGGCGGCATCGACCAGTGAATTGAACCGGCAACAAAAGCAACCGCCGGGGATCTCTTCGGTTGCAAACCCCCGGGCCCGCAGCATGGCCGTGTCTACGAGCTCGCTCCCCTGATCGTTGGTGATCAGACCCACCCGCAACCCCTGCCCGCTCAACTGCAGCGCGAGCGCCGCGACCGCAGTGGTCTTGCCGGATCCAAGGAACCCGCCAATCATGATGTATCGGGCCTTCTGGTTCTGGTGGAGGGGCTTTGGGGAATCCGTCGTATAAGTCATATAAGTCCTATCATTCCTGGGCGTGTTGCTTTTCGAGGATCCGATCGATGGTGGCATCGAGCATTCCTCGATAGGTTTCCACATCGACGCACCGGGCATCGGGTTCTCCCTCAATCAAGTAAAGCCACCCGGCGCCATACGGCTCTTTCCCGACCAACTCGATCTGCTCGCGCAAGGCCGGATTGCCTTCAACGAAAATCCCGTCGGCCACGCAGTAGAGATCGGAGATGGCTTTGAATCCTTCGATGCTCCCAATGATTTCGCCCGAAGCAACCGGGGCGCCCCCGCTTTTTTCCCACTGATGATCGACGATCTCCCCCAGCATCCGGGTCGCGAATTTTGTGAACCCTATCCGCCAACGACTCTCCTCCTGGCGCGCCAGCCAAAAATGCGAGGGGCTGTAAAGACACTCCACCGGGAGATGGGTGACAAAAGTGGAGCGTTTGTAGAAGGAGGTCGCAGACACGGCAATTTGAAGCGATAACGCGGGAATAATCGTTTAAAGAGCCGCTAATTTAATCGGTAAAGCAACTTTTGCGAACCGCTAATGAACGCTAATGAACGCCAATGTTGAGATGGGCAACCCTTTTGAATGCCCTCCTCCCTTCTCCTTCCCATTAGCGTTCATTAGCATTTATTAGCGGTTTGGTTCCACCCTTGCCTTCCTTTCCGTGCTCTATTTCGATCACAACGCAACCTCACCATTGAACCCTGTTGCCCGGGAATCATGGCTGGAAGCCACTTCCCGGTTCATTGGCAACCCCTCCAGCCCCCATCGGCTCGGTGCCCGGGCAGATGCGGCACTCACACAGGCCCGGGAAAAGCTCGCCCATTGGCTCGGATGCAACCCCTTGGAAATCATCTGGACCTCAGGCGCAACCGAGGCCAGCAACACCGTTGTCCAGCATTTCGCTGCCGGGACCGAGGCCGAGGCGTGGGTCTCCGCTATTGAACATCCTTGCGTCAAGGAATCGGTCCGACGCGCTTTTCCGGGACGGCACCGGTTCATTCCTGTGGAATCCAACGGAGTTGTCGCGGTGGATTGGCTCCGGACGGAACTCAAGACATCGACACCCGCGTTTGTCGGTGTCATCGCGGCTAATAACGAGACCGGCGTTCTCCAGCCATGGCGCGAAATCGTGGCGCTATGTCGTGAACATAACGTCCCTTACTTCTGCGATGCGGCTCAGTGGATCGGTAAAATGCCCCTCGATGAGCTCGGCTCGTGCGATTTTCTCACCGGCTGCGGCCACAAATTTGGCGCTCCTCAAGGCGCCGGCTTCCTCAAATGCCCAGGACCAATACGTCCCCTGCTCGTTGGTGGCCCGCAGGAAGAAGGTCAGCGGGCCGGCACCGAAAACGTCGCCGGTGTGCTGGCGATGATCGCCGCGCTCGAGGCGTTGAATGACCGGATGGCGGAACTTCCCGCAAAACAGGCCGCCCGAGCGCAGTTTGAAGCCGCTCTCCTCGATTCCCTGCCCGGTTCTCAAATCGTGGGTGTCGGCTCCGATCGCCTCTGGAACACCGTTTCCGCAATGATGCCTGAAATCGATTGCCGGCAGCGCTGGGTGGTGAAGCTCGATAAACTCGGGTTCGCAGTTTCCACCGGGTCCGCATGTGCAAGCGGCCAGGAAAAGCCGTCCGATGTGTTAGCCGCGATGGGCTTGTCCCCTGCCCAAGCCAGCCGGGTGCTGCGGTTCAGTGCCGGCTGGGAGACAACGGCCGAAGAGTGGGCGGAACTACTTCGGGGGATTAGTCGGGCATCCGAAGAGCTGATCCGTGATGCGTGATCCGTGATGCGTGATGCGAGTGTCTTCAAGGAGAAGGGGCGCCCCCGCCCCAAGTTTGTGAAAATGGAGACTCGGGGCGAGGGCGCCCATCTCCTTGTGTGTCGTCGCCCCAGTCCGTTTCACGAATCACGAATCACGAATCACGGATCACGCATCATGAATCACGCATCTTTCCCTCACCCAGAGCTCCTTTTTTCTCCCGAGTTTCTCCAATCGATACCCGTGCAGCTTCGCATATTCCACCAGAGGTTCTTCCAGTTTTTTATCCTCGATTCCAGTCAGGATTGCCGCCGGCGGGTCTGATGCAAGAAAGGTTTCAAGATCCTCAGGCGCCACCATTTTCAAGCGTTTCCGCCGTTCGGGCGTCATCAGATGGGCGCTCCTCCATGCAAACGGGCCGCTCGCGAATTCCGGATAGATCGGGAGCCCAGCTTCCGTAACCCACGCCGGAGCCAATGTGAGAATCTTCCCCGGCTCGACCAGGGCCCGGATCTCAACGGCGGAGGCGTGGGCTTTTAAAGCAAACCATTTGGAGGGCTGGACGGATTCTGCGATCCATTCGAGACCGCGCCCGTTTTTCTTGAATGTGTGGTAAGTATAACAGGCCAAAGAACTTATAACAAGCACTAGCGCGGCCAGCGGCAGCCGCCCCGCATCATTCTGCCTTCTGCCTTCTGCGTTCCGTTGCCGCTCCCCTGCCCCATACACAATTCCCAGGACCAGGAACGGAATCACCACGAAGTAATGTTGGTATTGATATCGGGATGGCGCGAAACAACCGGCGATCAGGAATGGGAGCGTGAGCAAAACGATGGTGGAACCGAGGCGGGCGGGTTGCCGGAGGCGCAAGCCGCGAAGAGCCGGGCCGACGGCAATTAGAAGGAATGCGGTAAACAGTGGCCAGCTCGGTACGAACACTTCTTTGAAAAAGAATCGTATTTTCCGCCACCATGTAACCGTTTTGTGTATACGCGTGTTTTCTGGATCCAGCAGCCGCAACCGGGGGAATTCCAGGTTCCCAAAAAGAAACGCTTCTCGATCCGCTTGAAACAGATAGAGCGAAGGCAGCAACGCAACGAATGCCCCAAAGGCAAAGCTCGCCCCAAACAAGCCTTTGCGCCGCAGGGTTCCTTGGGAAAAGAGCAGGAGCGCGACGCCGAGTGGAATCAGGAGCGGGGCGAAGGTGAGCCGTGTGCCGACAGCGAGCCCCGCAGAGATTCCAGCGGCCATCGCCAGGCCCAGGTGAAAACGTTGAACCGCCATTACGACCAGAACCGTCGCGATAATGGCAAGCGCGGTGGGGAACTCATGGTTCCAAGTCTTGCCGCTAGTGTGACTGAATAGCGGGTCGAAAAACACGAACCCGAGCGCGATTGCGGCCCCGGCAAATGCCCAGCGCTGCTCTCCAAAAGGCGGCGTCCGGTGACATTGGAGCACCAGCAGCAGACCGACGACCCAGCTGGAAACCACGGAAAGCAGCTTGGCTGAAAAGATAGGATACCCAAAAAGGCGATCGAGCGCGCCGTAGACCAACGTGAGGTTTGGAAGGTGGAAAAGGGGATAATCGCGAAAAGGCAGGAGTCCGTCCCGGGCGAGAAGGGAGCCGGGAGCGAGGAATTGATGCTCGTCATGGTTCAGGTCGCGATACATGGCCCACGCAAAGAGGGCGCCAAGGAACAGCAAGAGCAATCCTGTTGCCCGAATCCAGCGTCCGCGTGACGTCGATTGAAAAGCGCGCATATGCCCCTCAGCGAGAACCTTTTCTTATATAAACAGCGAGCAGGGCGATGTCCGCCGGGGTGACTCCACTGACTCGGCCCGCCTGCCCAAGGGTTTGCGGGCGCACATTGGTCAGTTTCTGGCGGGTTTCTGGACGCAACCCGTCGATAGCCGCAAAGTCGACCTCTGCGGGGATGGGCTTGTCTTCGTTCGCACGGAGTTTCTCGATGCTCAGATTCTGCCGGGCGATGTATCCGGCATACTTGACCTCGACCTCTACTGCTTCCCAAAGCTCGTCGGAATACGGGGCCCGAATATGGGCAGGGAGCGATTGAGCGGAGGATTCGGGGCGCTTGAGCCATTGATTGATACGGACCCCGTCGAAAGCGGTGCCGGCTGCGTGGGCGTGCAGTTCCGCCAAGGCCCGGATCTTTTCCTGCACTTTTCGGAACCGGTCGGCATCGACCAGGCCATGGTCATTGCCTAAGGCGGTCAAACGGAGATCGGCGTTATCGTGGCGCAGGATGAGACGGTGCTCGGCCCGGCTCGTAAACATCCGATACGGCTCCGGGGTCCCTTTGGTCACGAGATCATCGATAAGCACCCCGATATAGGCGTCGGCCCGGGTCAAGGTGAACGGTTTTTCCTGGCGCACCTTCAGGGCGGCATTGGCGCCGGCAATGAGTCCCTGGGCTCCGGCTTCCTCATAACCGGAAGTCCCATTGATCTGCCCGGCGAAATAGAGGCCGGGAATCTTTTTGGTTTCCAGGGTGGAAGCGAGCTGAGTGGGGGGGCAGTAATCGTATTCGACGGCGTATCCCGGGCGCATGATCTCGGCGGCTTCCAGTCCGGGGATGCTCCGAATGAAATCGTATTGGACCTCCATCGGGAGACTCGTGGAAACGCCGTTGACATAATACTCCTCGGTGTGGCGCCCCTCCGGTTCGAGAAAGATCTGATGGGCCTCTTTCTCGGCGAATCGGACCACTTTATCCTCGATGGACGGACAATAGCGGGGCCCGACCCCTTCGATCCGGCCGGCGTAAAGAGGCGATTTGTGGAGATTGGCCCGGATAAGGTCATGGGTGAGGGGAGTCGTATGGGTGATCCAGCACGGCATTTGTTCCACGTGGAACGTCCCATCCTCCCAATGATTCAAACTAAAGGTCTCTTTCGGGTCTCGCTCCAAACGTTCAGGGACGAAGCTGAATGGCATGGCCGGCTCGTCTCCAAACTGCGGTTCGCATTTCGAAAAATCAATCGATCGCCCGTTCAACCGACAAGGGGTCCCGGTCTTAAACCGGCCCACTTCAAACCCGAGATCCTTCAAGCTATCGCTCAAGGTCGAGAACGCATCGCCCATCCGGCCCCCGGCCTGGTTGTTCATCCCAACGTGCAGCAGCCCCCGCATAAATGTCCCGGTCGTGATTACCACCGCGCGCCCTTCCACCTGAAGCCCGAGATTCGTCTCGATCCCGCTAACTCCATTCGGGCCGACAAGAATCCGGGTGACATTCCCTTGCTTCAAATCCAAGCCCGGCTGCCGCTCCAGAATCGCTTTAGCCCGGAACTGATAGGCTTTCTTGTCACACTGGGCCCGGGGCGACCGGACGCTCGGCCCTTTCCGGGCATTGAGGAGCCGAAACTGAATAGATGTGGCGTCCGTATTCAGCCCCATGACACCGCCCAAAGCATCGATTTCGCGGACCATTTGCCCCTTGGCCTGGCCACCAATAGCCGGGTTGCACGACATTTGCCCGACCGAATCGAGGTTCTGGGTCAGCATCAGTGTCTGGCAACCGAGCCGGGCAGCAGCCGTTGCGGCTTCGATTCCGGCATGGCCGGCGCCGATCACAATGACGTCGTATGATTTAGGATAAAGGAACATTTTGATGTTCTACGTGGAACATTCTTTTCCTAATCAACGATCCAATATCCCGGTTTTCGCCCGGGGCAACAACTCGCCTAAAAATGACCGAAACTCGTCTCCGGCAAGGTTGGCGCTCCTCACCTCGAGGTTTGGCGAAAACTCCGCCAACACCTGCCGGCAGGCCCCGCATGGACTTATAGGCTCATTCGAGTCGGCAACGATCACGATCCCGACAAAGTCTGTTACCCCCGCCGCGACCGCTTGAAAAACCGCGGCCCGTTCCGCGCAGATGGTCAATCCGAACGAGATGTTTTCCACGTTGCATCCGGTAAACACCCGGCCGTCCCGGCCCAAAATTGCGGCACCCACCGTAAACCTGGAGTAGGGGGCATAAGCCAATTGCCTGGCATCCCATGCTTGAGAGAAAAGTTGAGCGAAATCCATGGAGTAATCGGGGCAGCGGAGAGGCGGAGTATTGGCAAAAACATTCCATGTGTCCACACTATATAACTCGTTCTCCCACAAGCACTAACATGCCTTACATGCCCGCTCTTTCAGCCGCCCGCTCATCGCCCCGGCTCCGTCTCTGGTTTCCCACAAACGCCCCAAAACCTCCGCGTCTCTGCGCCTCTGCGTTAAAATCCCGGGCTCCAAACCTCCGCGTTCCCGGGTCCAGTCACAAATCGGACGCGATGCTTTGCCCTTAAGGATAATATACGTTGCCCAAAGGTTCTAGGTTGCGCGAAACGTGACAGGCGATTACAGATTTCGCGTTTAACCCCTAGCTTATGGAAACTGCCGTCAAAACCCACGATTACGCCTCCGCGCCAATCAACCAAAAGTTGACGCCTGAGGACAAGATCAGGCTCCTGCGCGAGATGCTGCGGATCCGGCGGTTTGAGCAGGCGGCCTTGAAGCAATATAATGGCGGGAAGATCGGCGGGTTCCTCCACCTCTACATTGGGCAGGAAAGTGTGGCGGTTGGGACGGTTTCATTGATGGGGCATAACGATCATGTGATTACTGCATATCGCGACCATGGACATGCATTGGCGGTGGGGATGAATATGAATGAATGCATGGCGGAACTCTTCGGCAAAGCGACCGGGTGTTCCAAAGGGAAGGGTGGCTCGATGCATTTCTTTGCGCCGGATAAGAATTACTGGGGCGGCCATGGAATTGTCGCCGGCCAAACTCCGCTGGGCCTCGGGCTTGCTTATGCGCTCAAGTATAAAGGACTGACCGGGGCGGCGCTTTGTTTTCTGGGCGATGGCGCGACCAACCAAGGCTGCTTCTATGAGTCACTTAACCTGGCTTCTCTCTGGGATCTGCCGGTTATTTATATCATCGAGAATAACCAATACTCGATGGGCACCAGCATGGAGCGCTCAAGCGCGTTCCGGACCTGTCTCGCGGAGCGGGCGGAAGGGTTTGCGATCGATTGGGATACTTGCAACGGCGAAGATCTTTACGAGACCCGGGCCAAGACACAGATCGCCATTGACCGGGCACACAAACAATCGCGCCCCACGGTCCTTGAGATTGATACTTATCGCTACTACGGCCATTCCGTGGCGGACTCCAAACATAAAGTCTATCGGAGTGAAGAAGAGATCGAGCGCTACAAACAAAACCACGATCCCATCCGGCTCTGGAAAGCGCGCCTCATTAGTGAAGGTATCCTGAGCGAGGAAAAATACGAGGAGATCGACGCGGCAGCGCGGAGCGAATCCGATGACAGTGTGAAGTTCGCCGAGGAAAGCCCGATCCCGAGCGATGCGGCAATGACAGAGGACGTATACTTTGAAGTGGATCGGCAAACGATTGCCGGCCGGACCGGGAAACATTTCTTCAATGACTAGGCAGTCTGCCACCCCTTACTTACCCTATTAATTATGGCACTTATTAGTTATCGCGCCGCCCTCGGCCAGGCAATGGCGGAAGAAATCGAGCGCGACGAAAATGTGGTTATTCTTGGCGAAGAAGTGGCGGAGTATGACGGCGCATACAAAGTAACAGAAGGACTCTGGAAACGGTTTGGCGACAAGCGTGTCGTGGACACACCAATCAGTGAAGCGGCCTTCATCGGGATGGGAGTTGGCGCATCCATGCTCGGATTAAGGCCCGTGATGGAACTGATGTTCTGGAGCTTTGCGACAGTGGCGTGGGATCAGATCGTCAATAATGCCGGGTTTGTCCGTTACATGAGCGGGGGACTGATCAACTGTCCCATTGTGATCCGTGGGCCCGCCAATGGCGGGACCAGTGTCGGGGCGACACACAGCCACACCCCGGAAAACATGCTGGCCAATATTCCCGGGCTCAAGGTGGTCTGTCCCGCCACGGCTTACGACGCCAAGGGGTTGTTGAAGAGCGCCATCCGCGACAATGACCCCGTCATGTTCATGGAGAACACACTGCTCTATGGCGAGAAATGGGAGGTGCCAGATGAGGAGTATCTTATCCCGCTCGGGGTCGCCGACGTCAAACGCGAAGGCACCGACGTGAGTATCATCGCCCATGGCCGCGCCGTCCTGACCGCTTTGAAAGCAGCCGAGTTACTCGCCGCCGAACATGATATTAGTGCTGAAGTGATTGATCTGCGCAGCATCCGTCCCCTGGACGAAGAGGCGATCCTCAAGAGCGTGCGCAAAACCCACCGGGCGGTGTTGGTTGAAGAGAACAAACCGTTCTGCGGGGTGGATGCCCAGATCTCCTCCATTCTCATGCAGAAAGCATTTGATGACCTCGACGCGCCGGTGCTTCGGATCAGCTCCGTGGACTCGCCCGCGATCTATAGTCCCAAAGTGGAAGCCAAACAGCTCCCACGGCCCATGGATGTGGTTGCCAAGGTCCTAAGCCTTTTCTAGAAAACCGCGACCTCCGACCTCCGATACATGCCCACTTATATTGCAATGCCCAAGCTGAGCGACACCATGACCGAGGGGACCCTCATCAGGTGGCGTAAGAAAGAGGGGGATAAAGTCGAGGTCGGTGATGTCATTGCGGAAGTGGAAACCGACAAGGCAACGATGGAGATGGAATCCTTCGACGATGGAATCCTCCATCAGTTTTTGGTCACAGAAGGAACCAAGGTGCCGACCGGGAGCAGGATCGCCATTTTACTTGAAAAGGGAGAAAAAGCGCCTCCGGCCGGGGCCCCGATGCCAGACGACAAAAATACTCCAGAAACATCCGATCCTTCAGCCGATCAAAGTAAAGCAACTTCAGGGAAACCGGCGGCCCCGGCAAAAAATGCGGCCCCACGCGGGGAAGGGGAGCGAATCAAGGCGTCGCCGCTGGCTCGGAAGATTGCCGCTGAGAAGAATGTCGATTTGGGTTCAGTCCGGGGCAGTGGGCCCGGGGGACGAATCGTCGCCGCAGACGTGGAAGGGGCAAAACCCGGCGGACCCGCCGCAAAAACTCCTGCCTCTGCAGCAATTGCAGCCACTCCGGCTGGGGAAGGGGATCAACGGATCGCACTCTCTGGCATGCGCCGGATCATCGCCGAGCGTCTGCTCACCAGCAAAACGACAATTCCCCATTTCTATCTCAACATAGAAGTAAACGCGGCGCCCCTGATGAAATTGCGCAGCGACGTCAACGCGGTCTCGGAAGCTGCGGGAGGCCCCAAGCTCACGGTAAATGACTTTGTCCTCAAGGCTGTGATCGCCGCAGCCATCAAGGTGCCAGCCGTCAATGCCAGCTTTGCCGGGGACGCCATCATCCAATACGGCAGCATCAACCTGTGTGTCGCGGTGGCAGTGGACGACGGGTTGGTTACGCCAGTCATCCGGGACGCCCAGAAAAAGTCGATCCGCGAGATCAGTGAAGGGGTCAAGGATCTCGCCACCCGCGCTCGGGGCAAGAAACTGAAGCCCGAAGAATACCAGGGCGGGACAATCACAGTATCGAACCTTGGGAGTTATGGGATTGAGAGCTTCGCGGCGATCATCAACCCGCCTCAGGCGATCATTGTAAGTGTCGGGGCGATCGTGAAAAAGCCGGTGGTCGGGGCCAATGATCAGATCGTGGCAGGTCAACGGATGTCGATAGGACTAAGTGCGGATCACCGTGTGGTCGATGGCGCGGTCGGGGCCCAATACCTTGCCGAGCTCCGATCATTGATTGAGCAGCCCGCGATGATGTTGCTGTGAGGTTCGTAGTCCCGGCTTTAGCCGGCAAGACCATGCGCAAATTTACGAATAGCCGAAAAACATTCAACGCGTCGAAAAAAAACACGCCGCACCGGCTAAAGCCGGAACTACAAACCCGGCGGGGTTGACACTGAGCTTTGGGACGCTGGCCCCCTCGGGGCTATGGGCGGCAGTTACCGGACTCTCAGAGTCGCCAGCGTAGGATTGCGCGTGCAATCGAATCGGATTCTGGACAACTCTGCAAAAACTGCGGCGCTTCCCTTTTGTTCCACTGCGGACTTGCCACCTAAAACCTTGGCCAGATTACTTACATTTCTCAGAACCCAGCTGGGTTCGGCTCATGCGCGGGAGTTTCTGAAATTCTGCGCGCCTGCACTGATCGTCGGGCTGATCATTCGGTTGGTTATAACGGTCCAGGTCCCATATGGAATCTATCATGGCGACACAGGCGATTACCTATCAACAGCCGCCAACCTCCTGCACTCAGGGGACTTCGAGATCCACGGGAAAAAAACATTCCTCGGACCGGTTTTATTCAGCATTCCAATCCTCCTCGGGTTTCCTTCCCTGATCGTTATCCCGCTTGTCCAGCATACACTCGGGCTCCTCCTGGTTGTGTTGGTCGGATTGCTCATCCGGCTTTGGATGCGGCATTGGAAATGGTTGATCATTCCGGGAACCACATTGATCGCGATCAACCCGGCATTGCTCTGGTATGAGCACACGTTGCTGGCCGAGTCTCTCTATGTCTTATGCATGGTGATACTGGCTCTGG
>JAYUPM010000599.1:0-5707 GCA_043760145.1 Spartobacteria bacterium | reverse complement strand
GTTTGGCAACCGAACCCCGCACCAGGTGCATGAGGATGAAAGCAAAAAGCCGATCAGCGAGGATCCTGCATCGAGCCTCAAACGCGCCGCATGAAGATAAACCCGCACCCCCATTTCGCGACCGTTTTTTTGGTCCTCCACTGCAGGCTCGCGGGCGCTTGAAGTGGTGAACTGGCCCGTAGGACCCCGGTGCCGGGGGGGTGGAGAGAGAGAAGTTTTCAAGAGGCCCGTTCCCGATTTTTAGGGACACCATAAGGGCACCAAGACTTTTTTGGGAGCGACTGCCGGACTTCCTCGTCCAAAGCAAACCCTTGCTGCTAAAGGGGTTCCAAGGAGTGCACCCGCCGCGACTCGAACGCGGAACCTTCTGATCCGTAGTCAGATGCTCTATCCAATTGAGCTACGAGTGCTTGAATCCTGCTTCCTTTGGCGCCTGCTGGCGTAAAGGAGGGCGGAAAATGGTGCCTCCGCGAAGAAACTTCAAGCCATTTGTGACCACGAATGGCGGAAACCGCGAATGGACACCGCCAATGGACTTGGATGAAACCACGAATGGACACGAATGATTGGTATCCATTCGTGGTGAATTTCTGCGTTATTAGCTCTTCATGTTGAGAAGCACCCATTTTACGCGCTCCATTGGCCGGTCGGTCGAAGGACGGGAACAAATCGTTCACGCCAATTTTGACCTGATCACGTCCGAACCTCGCCTTGGATCGACTCTTTTAATCGGGGCGATGCATGGTGATGAATTCGCCACCGTTCTCCTGCTGGAGGATTTTATTGCGCGACATCTGGATACGATGACGGAGCCCGTCGTCGTGCTGCCGCTCTGTAATCCAGACGGATACGAGCGCTGTTCGCGATACAACGCCCGGGGGGTCGATCTCAATCGCAACTGCGGTTACAATTGGCGCGCTGATAGCGTGGAGCCGCCGGGCCCGGCCTCGTGGTCGGAACCCGAGATCTGCGCGCTCCGTGATTTCATCGTGCGCTGGCAGCCTTCCAAGATCGTGAGTTTGCATTGGGCTCTGGCGGAGATTGATGCGGACGGCGCGCAGTCGCGACCGCTGGCGGAAGCGCTCTGGGCGGCCCTGGATGTCACCGAACGCCAGCCTTACCGGTTGCGAGTGACGGAGGAGACGCGATTGGAGACGTCTTGCCCCGGTTCATTGGGGCAATGGTGCGGATACGGTGTGCAGTATCCGGATGAGACCCGGCCGGCGATCATCACCCTGGAGTTGCCGTATGACAGCGACCTGAAAAGTCGCCCGGACGAGTTGCCTGAGAATCATTTGGATACGCTGCGTCAACGGTGGGAGCAGGAATCCGATGTTTATTTACGGGCCATCGAAGGAACAGTCTTTAAAATCCTGCTGGCCGCGTGCCGGTTCGATCGTTGATAACTGCGACATGGTTCACATCGAAATTGAGTATCAAGGAGGGCTGCGTTGCCAGGCGAAACATGGCCCCTCGGGGATGACATTACAGACAGATGCGCCGGTGGATAATCAGGGAAAGGGTGAAGCTTTTTCGCCCACAGACCTTGTTGTCACTGCCTTGGGCACTTGCATGATGACAGTCATGGGCATTTTCGCCGAGCGCCATGGCATCGACCTTGCCGGGACAAAAATCTCAGTCACCAAGGAGATGACAGTCGTGCCGGTGCGCCGAATCGCGAAGATCACGACGGAGATCCGGGTGTCGCTTCCGGCTGATCATCCGCAACGCGAAGCCTTGGAGCGGGTGGCGTTGACGTGTCCCGTGCATCAGAGCTTGCATCCCGATGTGGAGAAGCCGGTGCGCTTTGAGTGGCAAGCCGGGGAGCAGTGAGCAGTGCGCAGTAATCAGTGAGCAGTAATCAGTGCGCAGTAATCAGTGAGCAGTAATCAGTGAGCAGAACTTCGAAATCGGCGATCAACCGCCGATTACTGAATACTGATCACTGAATACTGATCACTGATTACTGATTACTGCTCCCTTGGAGCCGGTGATTGCGTTGGAAATAATCGTATGTCGGCCGGAGTCGTTTCCAGAAGGATTCAAGCGCCGGGTCGCGGGCGATTTCTTTTTCGGCAAACGCAGGCCAATCGGGATGATCCATGCGGGCTGGGAAGATATGCACAGCGATTTTGCCGGGCGCGTGTTTTTGGGTGTCGATGGCGATAATGAAGAGTTCTTCAATTGCCGGATCACCGAGGGGGAGGCATCCAACGGTTACCTTGTTGCCATGGATGAAAATATCGCCCCCGGGGGCCGCCGGGTCAGCTTCCAGCAAGTCCGCAGCGTTTGGGTAATTGATTCCCAATGAGAGATGGAACGCGCTCTCCGGATTAAAGCGGTTAATGAAATAGAAACCCTCAGGCACCTGCAGATCGCCTTGCCGTCGTTTCGGCCCGGGCAATCCTGAGGAGGCCAGGACCGGATAAGTGGCGACGAGTTTAAATGAACCTTTGTCTCCGCGAACCCAGAGTTCGAGGAGCGCCTCGCGCTTGAATGCCCGGAGAAAAATCGCCCGTGGTGGATACGCGATGCGCGCGGCCTTGAAGCGGTCCTGGATTTGAGCCTGGGCATTGCGCCGGGCCGCTTTGATACGATCGGTGCCGCTAACGACCGCAGTTTGCGCCGATAGACGGCGTCCCCAGAACACCGTCGTTGCGAGGATCAAAGCGAGCAGGAGCCATTTGAGCATAAGCCTTTTACGGGTGGGCCTTGTCTACGGCTGCGCCGTGGGTGTTTTCTGGTTCCGGAAATGAAAAGCATGGCGCCGGATCCGGGTGGATTCCACGAACCCCCATTCTTCAAGCTGCGTTTGAATGACCGGAAGATGCATGGCGCCCCACGGCACAACAATGAGGTCACTTTCAGTCAGGGCGTTTTGGATTTTTCCAATGAGGTGTTGGTTGCGGATATCGAGAATGTCGTGCATGACGGCGGGACCATTGGCCTCATCGGCAAGCGGGGAATTGGGATCCTCAAGATGCTTAATGACCTCGGTGAATGTGGTGCTTGCCATCAATGCGCCAATTGCCTGGAGGAAATGGAGTGTGTTGGTTTGGAACGCCGCCACGTCAATGTCGGAGCTCCTGTATCGAATAAGTTCGTCGCCAGTTTCCATGAACGGATCACTCTCCAATTCTTCGTCTGAAGCGATGGCGCCAGCGACAGCCCGCTTGTGAAATGTGCTGTCGGCCTGGGAGGTCAAGCCAAGCGCGCGCGCAAGATTGGAGTAGCCGAAGGATTTTTTCAGAAGATGTTCCCGGTCAGTAATCCCTTCCATGAGCACCAGGGCCGGCGTATTAGCCGGGATACTCTGCGAGATTTCTTCATAGAAAGTGCTGCGCGCGATATGGATCATCCCGACAAGGCGCACTTCCTTGCTGGCTTTCTGGAATCGGCGTTCTTCCATCGCAACTCCGCCGGTGCCGACCCTCACATAACCACCGGTCTTGGATTCAATGATACAGGCGCCCGCGTGAAGAAAGAGCCCGACGAAACCCACCGCCAGGAGAGCTGTATATGCAATCGAACCGATGAAATTTTTGAATGAGAAGGAAGGGCGCCGGTTGGTGAAATCAAGAAGATCCCAACCCCACGGCGAGCGTTGGACAAAGACGAAATAGATTCCCAAGCCGAGGGCGCATTGGATGGCGCCCAGGATGAGCTCGAGGTTGGCCGGATAAAAGAGGCTCAGCGGAAAGGCGCCACAAGCGGTCCAGAGGATAAAGACCGTAAGCGGCAATAGAATCCGCTTGGCGAGTTTGGGAGTAAGGATCATCGCGATGTAAAGCGCCAGGGCCAGCAACATCATCACACCATCGGTGAGGTTGCGCGCCTCGTTGAATCCTTTTGCGCCATGCCCGGGCCAACAGAGAACCTCCACCAAAACGCCGGCGCCTTGGGCGATAAACGCGCCGACAAAAAGCTTCGTGATCTTCTGCATGTGAAGGGGTGCCTGGCGTCGGGTGGAAAAATCGATGGATGTCGCGCGCTCGCTCAAAGCCCGGGCTCAGAGTGCAAGCCATCGTTCCCCGTGGATCAATGCAAATCTGTGGACTCCGTGGGCCAAATGTAGACAAATTCGCGGTTCATGAAATATCGCCGCTTTGGCCGAACCGAACTCCAGATGCCGGTCTTCTCGTGTGGGGGGATGCGATATCAGCATCAATGGGTGGATTGCGCGCCAGAAGCGATTCCTGAGGAAAACCAGCGCAACCTGGAGGAGACAGTCTTGCGGGCGCTGGAGCTAGGCATTAATCACATCGAAACGGCGCGAGGATACGGGACGAGCGAGATGCAATTGGGCTGGGTGCTTCCGAAACTGCCGCGGGAGAAGATGATCATTCAAACCAAGGTGGCGCCGTTTGAGACTGGCCGGGAATTCATTGAGACGTTCGAGACATCAATGAAATACCTGAAGCTTGATCATGTGGATCTCCTCTCCTTCCACGGGATTAACAATGCAGAGCTGCTGGATTGGACGCTGAGGAAAGGAGGCGCCCTCGAGATGGCGCGACAACTGCAGCGCGAGGGCCGATGCCGGTTTATTGGATTCAGCACGCACGCCACTTCCAATATAATCGAGCAGGCAATCGGGAGCGGGGAGTTTGATTATGTCAATCTCCATTGGTATTTCGTGAACGATTACAACTGGCCGGCTGTGGAAGCGGCCAAGGCGCAAGACATGGGGGTTTTCATCATCAGCCCAACCGACAAAGGCGGGATGCTCTACAAACCATCGCCGAAGCTCGTTGATTTGTGTGCGCCGCTCTCCCCGATAATCTTCAACGATCTATTCTGCCTTGCCCGGCCAGAGGTTCACACATTGAGTTTGGGCGCGTCCAATCCCGGCGACTTTGCCGAACACATCGCAGCACTCGATAGTTATGCGCGGGCCGCGGAGCTGACAGCGCCGATCGCAAATCGGATCCGGGCCGAGATGCAAAACGTCCTCGGGGCGGATTGGTGCAACGATGCGCTTGCCCAGCTCCCGGACTATGACTTGATGCCCGATGAAATAAACGTCCAGGAAATCCTCCGGCTCTGGACCTTCGCAAAATCGCTGGACCTCACCGAGTGGGGTAAGATGCGATACAACCTTATGGGCAATGCTGGACATTGGTTCCCGGGAAAGAACGCCGCCTCATTTGATCCCGGGGCAGTGATTGCAGCGCTAAAGAATCATCCATTCGCCGAGAGGATTCCGCAGATACTAAAAGAGACGCACGCGATGCTTTTCGAAGGAGCAAAGAAGCGGCTCAGCGAGAGTTGAGACGAATCAACCGTTAAGGAAGCAGTGATCAGTAAACAGTGATCAGTGAGCAGTGATCAGTGAGCAGTCGGAGAGTAGGACGAGGACGAGTGTCGGAGATTCCGAGATAAATATTCTTCCGCCGATTACCGCAGATTTACTAACTCCAATCATTGCGAAGGTCTGCGGGCCGTTTTTATTTACATCTGAAAGCGCCGGAGGACTGGCGCACTACAAAGCGCTTACGCGATAAATAGCGCGCCCATTTAGCGGTTTAAAAGCGGGCCAGAGGGCGGCTGGAAGCCGCCCCTCCCAGTTTCGAGCGCGCGCGGCCGCAGTAATGGAACGAGCTGGGCCGGACGAAATGACGAAACCAGAATGACGGAATGACGAGGGGGAACGAAATGGATGGCGAGTTAGCCTGGGAGAAGGTTTGTAGTTCCGGCTTCAGCCGGT
>JAYUPM010000598.1:0-5717 GCA_043760145.1 Spartobacteria bacterium | reverse complement strand
CGAACCCTGCCCAACTCTTTTTGCCCGCTGTCACAGGAATCCTTTTGCCGCTCTCCGCTTGCTCTCTGCTCCTCTCGTCGCCAACTGAAAAGCCCTGGTCTTTATCGCACCGGAGTGATTATTATCTTGTTTTCGCCGAGCAGAGAGACAGCCTCTTTCCAAGGCACCTCGATTTCGATTTCCACCATCCACCCCCCGAAACTCTCCCTAAACGAAGAGGGACTGCTAGAGCCTGTAGGCCACGAAACAACGACCGTCGAGGGCGGATGACTCGAGCGATCCGCAGGACAGGAAAAGGTCATTTCCGTGGCTTCGCCCGGCTGGCGAACCGACTCGCACGCAAATCCAGTGAAGCCAGGCAGCAGGTGTGATATCTTTATTTCTTCGGGCAAGTTGGATTCGCCAGCAGCAAGCGCAAGTTCGGGATCGAATTCAAGCGAGGCAAATACATGCGGAGATGTTTCCGGCTGATGATCCTCTCCGGGGATTATTGCTGACTCGGTTAATACTTCCAGCGCAGTTGCCATCAGCGGTTGAAGGTTGGTTGCGAGATTAGAGTGGAATATATAGCCAGGGTCTAGGGTATGCGTGAAAGGGCGTCCCGTTTTCAGTCGAGGCGGAAATTTAGGTGCTGTTTCGGAATCCTCGGCCTCCATCCATGCCGCGAAGTCGGCGAGCAGATCAAACCACTTATCGGGTAGGACGCCTTCGCTGCGCTCTAGTTCCTTGCTGGTGAGTGTGAATTCGCAGCCGCACGCCACCGCAGCCTCATAGCCGAAGACCTCGCGTGGAAAGATGGCGTCTTGGACACCACAAAAGCGGAGGTCTGCCAAGACCGGGGCGACCCGGAAGACTGTGTGTTCTCCTTCGAGATTCTCCTCCCGCGCGAGGATTAGCACCGTTGAGCAGTGCGGGTTGGTAGGAGAGTATTCCTGATCTTCAATTACTTGATCGGGTTCCACAACACGCCACACTTCGCCTGGCGCGGCAAGGTTCGGCGGGCATTTAGGCGGTGGTTCCAACTCCCGCGTTGCCGGAAGGCTATTATCCAGCAATTTAATCAGGGGTCCGAGACCGGGGACTTGAAGCAAATCTTTACGTGTCATGGCTAATTGCCCGTTCGGGTGATTCATATACCAAGGTGCCGGAATCGGGCTTTTCCGGATTCAGATTGCAGAAATCTACAGAGTGCGCGAGATAGTGTAGAACTTCCGCCCACAGTTTATCATGCCAATGGGAAATCTCGGAGTTGGGATCGAGAAAGTCGTTCGCTATGAGCACCTTCCGAAGGATTTCAAGTGCCTTTTTTTTCTGGTCGAACATTGTCGAATGCGGACCGAGTTCCTCAAGCTTAACCTTTCTTCCGAGGAGCACATTGGCGAGCAGGTATTGGCAGGTGATGGCGGTCAAACCCTCGGCTCGCAGCACTTCCCACGCATTTTTCGCGAGCTTTGAAACGAGTTCCCAAAAAGCGTCATCTGTCGCAGCATGGCGCGGCCCCATTTTGCTTTCCTGAAGAAGCTGCTTCGCGGCTTGTTGGTCTAGAGAGGTGTTTTGGCATTCTTCCCCGTGGGTGGATTCCGGCTCAGAGATCGTCTCCAGCAGATGCACGTGTTTGCGAAACTCGGCAAACAACTCCCGCATCGCGATCCAACCATCGGCACAAGCCAGCAGCAGGGCAGCGAGTTTGCCCGCATCCTCAGGCGCAATTACCCGCGGGGCGGATAGGCGCCACCGGTTCGCCCCTGGAGGATAGAAGTGCGGGAGCGAATCGGCATTCTGGGAGAAGGCAACGACATCCGCAGGCGGAGGTCGGCCGTTGTGAGCATTGGTAACGGTCACGTCAGCCCATTCCGTAAATGGTGTGTTGTTACGCTGATCGGTGCGCACGCCCCTGCGTGTTCCCCCGAGACACTTCGCGCGGTCCTGCCGCTCTAATTTCCATAAGGCTTCGCTCAGGAGTTGCCATAGTTCCTTCCGACCGGGGTCGAGTTCCTCTAGCAGCACATGGTGCATGTGAATAGTGAGCGCTCTCTTGTATCGCGGCACAGGACACGGGAGGTGTTTTCGTTCAGTCTTGATCAGGCGCAAATAGTCAGAAGCGAGGTCCTCCACTTCGGAATCGTGGAAATTTGCAGCGAAACTTTCCGCGCAGGTTTCGCAGAATTTCCACAAACAAACAATCAAGCGGCAGTATTCGCTTTCGGCAATGCCTTCGGTCGGCCCATCGAGCCAGACGCGCATGGCCCGGTCGATGTCAGATTCATGGCAGGCGCTTGGCATAAATGGACTCAAATATGCTCCTTGCGGTTCGGCCTCGACCGATTCGCTCTCCAAACGTCACAATTCGAGGCGCACTTCTGAGCTTCTTGGACGTAATGCTTTGGTAACATTCCGCAGTAGGTCGGCAGCGCAAGAGCTGGCGTTGGGACGAGTTGGACCCAGCGCAAGATGAAAACGCCGTCCTCAGAAAATCGAAAATCGCCATTGCCCTCGGTTCGCGTCCCTTTGGGCGTCGTGAAGGCGCGGCCCTCTTGGATCTCTTTTCGGCTTTTTTCGACTCGCGTGCTACGAGCGCAAATCTTAACATTTCCGTGTAGCCCCCGATCTACAAATGCTCTGGTCATAACCATGCAGGGCCTGACCTTTGGATTGCATTTGAACGGCCCCCCTTTGAATTCATAAAAATGAACCGCTCCAAAGTTGTGCATTAAGCATGTTGAGAGTGGGAAAATGAATCAGTCAACACTGGATCACTGCTCCTACGCGCAAGCGCCGGGGCGCTTTAGTGGGGGCGAAACCGCGTTCGCAGGTCATGTGATGATGGGTGGCGGCCTCTATGAATCGGCTTTCGAATCATTTTTCCGGAAAAGCGATTTCTTGGCCCCTTCCCACATTGTATGAAAGCCAAAACCAATCCCCCAACGCAAAGCGACACGAAATTTACTGTTCGGCGGCTGATATTTCTTTTTCTCGGAATTCTAGCAGGGTGGGCTGCAATTCAGTTCTTCGCAAATCACAATCCGGGCTCAACCCAATTCCAGCAGCATACTCCCGCCGCTCCAGCGCCCGCGGGGCTAACCGCGTCGCAGAAGGCTAAAATCCGCCGCCAGGCATGGACGAAAGTCGCGCCACACGTCAGCCAAGCCGATGCTGAGATGGTGGCTCTTTCCGACGCCTGTTCAAATCGCATTGTGGCATTTATGGACGCCAGGAAATCCGGCGCCCGCCCATTTGCTAACGAATTGCTATCGCTGCAAAGTAAATGGATTCTGACCAAGTCACACTTGCCTTGGGGCGATCGCCACGCACATTCCCGTTACACCACGGCCCAGTTTAATCGTTTTATCTTCTCGGAGAAAGAGGTCCGACAAGTGGTAACAAACGCGGTGGCCGAATACGTAGCGGGTGTGGCAGCGATCGAAAACCGGTTGCTCATCAAAGTGCGGATGGATCTTTCAGGATTTCCTCAAGACGTAATTGGCCGCCTCACCGAGGAAAGTGTGATGCAAGCACGGTTCGCGACTGCGTTGTCATCCGTCGGAGGCGGAGTTGCTTTCGGATTAAAGATGGACGCGGCTGGTTTGGGCACTTCAGCTCTCGTGGGAGTGCTTGCCGACCGCATCATCGCTACCGCCATCACCAGGCTCGCGGTCTCAGGAGGCCTGCTTGGGTTGGGAGCCGGGTCCGCGTTGGAGACCGCGGGCATCGGATTGGTTGTGATGATCGGCGTGGATTGGATCATCGGTAAAGTAACCAATCCCCAAGGCAAGATTGCTTCGGAGGTCTGCGCCAGCATTGAGGATCTAAAGCGGGCGTTATGCAATGGTGACGCGAAGTGCCCAGGGGTTCGCGGCGAACTCACCGCTGCTGCTCACAAACGGTCAAAGCTCCAGAAGGAAGCCTTATCCCGGATGATTCTCGCGAACCAGTAACAAGAACCGCCATGAAATTCACAAACACATCTATCGTCTTTCTAGTAGTCCTCCTCCACTTGGCCGCACCCGGAGGCGCGACCGCTGGCATTGCAAGCGCAACCGTGCGCGAAGTTGCTGAGCAACTGGTTTCAAAAGGCGGACGCGAAGTTGCCGGGGAAAGCGCGGAGTCCATTGCGCGCGAACTCGGGAGTGTCGCCAAAAAGTATGGTCCTTCAGGAGTCGAAGCAGCACGCAAGGGCGGACCCACAGTTTTCCGGTATCTGGCGGAAGGCGGTGAGAACGCCCCGAAAGTGGTGAAGCTTTTCGAGAAACACGGCGACCGCGCGATCCACATCGTCTCGCGCCCCAAAAGCATCGCGATCTTTCTAAAACACGGGGACGATGCGGCAACTGCCATGATTCGGCATCCCGGTATTGCGGAGGATTTGATTACGCCGTTTGGTGCATCCGCAGCCCGCGCGCTTTCAACCCTTAGCGCTCAAAACGGTCGCCGCCTGGCGATGCTCGCAGAAGACGGGTTGCTTACAAAAACCGGTCGGAGCGCCGAGTTACTCAATGTCATTGCCCGTTACGGGGACAAAGCGATGGAGTTTATCTGGAAGAACAAAGGCGCGCTCACAGTTGGCGCAACGCTGGTTGCATTTCTCGCCAAACCTGAGGCGTTCATTAACGGTGCGGCTGACATCACGAAAGCCGTGGCCGTTCCCCTGGCGGAGAAGGCGGGGGATGCCGCAGTTGAACTCGCGCGGAATAGCAGCGGGACTGTCCTCGGCATAGTATTTGGGACTGGGACGCTTGTGCTTTTAGCGCTTTGGATCAGTCGAAAGCGGCCATCCATTCGATAACCGGCGATGACGGCGCTTTGCTATAACAGAGCCGCTAAGAAAAAGGTCAACCCCGGAACTCAAAAACGTAATGAATAGGCAACCTCAGTCTCCCGAACGACCAGGGCCCGGGGCACGCATTCCCCGTCAACGGTTCATGCCCATTATCCGGGGAATACGGCGCGCGGCAGTCTACTAAAGTCCTCAATTATCCACGGTCCGATCGCGTTCAATAAATCGACGTCTTTCGATCCGAGCTTCGGGCGCATTTCCGGAAAGTTCCTGAGGGTCTGTGGATTTTTGATCCACGGGCTCTCTTCTCGGGGCTGGAAGCCGGAGCAGTTCGGAAAATCGATATCCGGCCTGAATCAATCTGGTCAGCGCCTCGCGACGCGCTGCGCGTTGTGCGGAAGTTTTTAAGTGCTCCATCCCTCTATGAAGAGGCCGCGCAAACAGATTTCCGGAATAATCTTTTGCTGATCCACAAAGGCGATTGGTCGCCGGACGTAAATTTAAAGTTTTCCCGGAATCGGAGCATACCGGCGCCTTCAGATAGGTATGAACAAAAACCAAGCCACTTTCCCATGCGTCGCTCCAATCGACGCCACACACAACCGGCCATGAGCAAATTTGATCCCCGTCTCAAGCGCCCTGTGGATATCTGCGGAGTTACCCGCAAGCGCATGTTTAAGTCTCCGAATGGGGCGATGCAATTCGTGGCCAGCTTGGGTGCCGAGTGCAAAGCGCCGTTCATGAGGGCATACCACTGCAACCGATGCGACGGATATCACCTGAGCAGCCGGGAATTTAACCCCGCTCAACGCAGAGAGGATTACGAGCGGCATCAACAACAACGCGGGATCCAACGGCGATGAAAAGCAGCACGACACCACTATGAATCCCGACTCCTTTGTTGACGCCTTCCCAGCTTTGGCAACTTCATCCGTCGTAACAT
>JAYUPM010000597.1:0-5717 GCA_043760145.1 Spartobacteria bacterium | reverse complement strand
GCATCGCGGTGGCAATCCGTTGAGAGAGCGCCAACCCGACTCCCGCTCCTTCGACATCGGTTGATTCCGCCCCGAGCCGTGCGAAGGGAACAAAGAGGTCCCCCATCTTCTCAGGGGGAATTCCGGGACCGGTGTCGGTGACTGAGATGCGGACGGTGTTCGCGCCGCTGGTTGTCGCCACCGTGACTGAACCCCCGGGCCGATTGAATTTTACCGCGTTGGAAAGGAGGTTGGAAAGAATCTGCAGGCAGCGCTTTCGATCGGCCAAAACATACTCGGACACGGTCTCGGCTTGAAACCGAAGCTCGATCTGAAGGCGGTCCGCTTCTGGCCGGATCATGTCGAGGGCAGCGGCGAGTAATGGCGAGAGCTCGGTGGCGGCGGGGACAATGGTGAAGTGACCGACCTCAATCCGGGCGATGTCGAGCACCTCATTGATCAGGGCCAGGAGATGCTGACCGCCGCGGGCGATATGAAAAAGGCTCTCGGCCTGGCGCGCGGTGGGATCGTCATGTGCAAGCAGCTCGCTGAAGCCGAGAATGGCATTGAGCGGGGTGCGTAATTCGTGACTCATCCGGGAGAGAAAGACGCTCTTGGCACGGTTGGCTGCCTCTGCCTGCGCTTGGGCTGCCCGGATTCTTTCCTCAGCACTTTTGCGGTCGATGGCCGCTGTCAGGACGATGGCAATGGATTGGAGAAAATGGGCATCGTCCTGAGTAAACGCCCGGGCATGGGTGGACATCGCAGCCAAAACTCCAAATGGTTGATTTCCACTCTGAATAATCACCGTAATCCCACTGACCGCCCCGATATTTCGCGCCGGATCCGAAATCTGAAACCGGGTCTCAGTTGCCATATCCTGCACGATCACCGGTTCCCTCGTGACCAGCGTATATCCGGCTTGGGATTGGTATCCGACGGAGACGGAATGAGTTGCCGCATCGCGAGGCCACCCGGCGCTGCTCTTGACTTTAAGGGTCAGGCTGTCTGAGGCCACCTCAAGCACAGAGCATAGATCAACTTTTAAAGTGGAACGCACCAGTTGCATTGCTTCGTCGCAAAGTTCCTGAAGGGGCGCTCCGGAGAGAGCCCGTTGGCCGAGATGCGCGACGCTCCCTTGCTGCATGGCGCGGTCCTTGATCACCGTGTAAGTGCGTTCAAGCTCTGCGGTGCGTTCCTCAACCCGTTGTTCAAGAGTTTCGTTGGCCTTCGCGATCAGTTCGCGGGAGCGTTGCGCCTCTGTCACAGCCTCTTCACTGGTTCCCCCGCTCATATCGCGGACGACGGCCGAAGAGGGGAGCGCTTCCACGCAGAGGCTTACATACCCGCCTTCGGTTGGGTTTCCACGGTCATTCATCCAGCGATAGACTTCGTCCTTTTGCCGCAATCGGTATTCCAAATCGAAGGGCTGCTTTTCAGCCATCGCGAGAACCAGTCTTTCAAGAAACCTCGGGCGATCATCGGGATGAATTGACTGCTGCCATCCCAACCCGCGTTCTTCCTCCCAGCTGCGTCCGGTAACGAGAAACCACGCGCGGTTGAAATAGATGCCTCGACCTTCGGAATCGATCACCCGGACCGGCGCGGGGAGATCATCAAGGATTGAGTGCTGGGCCGTTGCCGGGGCCGGTTCCGGGTCGGAGGCAGTCGGATCCATTGTTTACTGAGGCAAAGGTTTGCCACGCATCTCAGGGGCGAGCCAGATAAACGTCATCCCGATGAGATCCAACTTCGAGGTTTCGTTGGAGGGTTGGGGCAACACGTCCCGAACGTGCCGGGATGCCGCCCCCCGCTCAACCTCAATCTCCGATCGGTGGACGCGATGGACGCGGTGTTATTCGGTTTGGCGGCGGTGGAAGAACCACCATTCCATGCAGGATAAAACAATGGCGGCCAGCGCAAGTAACTGCCACGGCGCCCAATGAGTAAGTGGCGTCCATCGCCGAAGGACGGGCTGCGGATTGGCGGCGGGGGCAGCCTTTGAATGCGCCCAAAGGTTGGATTCCTCTTCACTGAAGGTATTCACCGCGATCCATGTTTGTCCCGTCGGTTGATCGAGAAGGTAATACCCTTGATGCAATGGCTGGAAAAATCCGTGGGCCAATTCGTTGGGAGGGGCAGCGAGTCCGCTCCCCATCTCCGTTTGCGGTTTGGTCCACACGGTTTGATTTGCCGCCAGCGGCAATGTTTCGCCCGCACGCAACAGCGCGGGCGGGGGCGCCGATTCGCCTGAAAGCCAGTTGATGGTGTTTGCGATCAAGATCGGGAATGCGATTCGCAGGGGCAGATCGGATTGGGCAAGGTCAAACCCAAGGGCTGCCACCCGTTGCTCGCTGTTGGTTGAATGGCGCGCGCCGATCAGCATCAGCGGCTGGTCAAAGGAACGCATCGGCACTTCAAACTTCCATCCACTTGATTCCTTGGGTGCTTCAAGGGCGTTGCCCCGCAGGATGGTGACATTCTGCAGATTCACCAACCTCATCACTGGATGGCTGGTGTCAATCTCGGGGACGATCGGGGAGGTGAGTTTAACTTCGCTCTTAAAGGGCGATTGATCGACAAAGAGGAAATTGCCGGGGCTTTGTCCCAGGCTAAATTGGGGAGGCACAAACTGATCAAGTATCACTGCGTCGAATTTGTCGGCCATCGACAATTGAAACGTGTCGGGGGAGAGCAACTCGAAGCTGATCTGCTGGCTGGCTTGCAGCAGTTTCTCCAAAAACCAATTGCCTTTGGTCACAAGCAGCACGCGCTTGGAACGGAGCGGCGGCAGCACGGCAAACGCAATGTTATCCCCGGGCAGCGCATCCTTGAGATCGAGTCGCGCAGTCAACCAACCCCGGGAATTGCGGCCGGGATTGGGCAACGATGGGAAGAGTTCCAGCTTCTGGCCATTGGGCGGAAGCGTGAACGGTTTCACGTCGAGAAGTCGCCCATCAAATGAAAGCTCCAGGTTCCCGGAAACCGGGTTGGGTCCGAAGTTCCGGATTTCCAGCAAGACTTCACTTGTCACTGGGCTGTTGAGCAGAGGGCGTGTTGCGAACCGGGTGATGGCGATGTTATCGCGCGGCGACCCGATGCCGATCCATTCAATGGGGGCTCGGGTCGCCATGGAGGGGACGGGATGATCTGTAAAAACAACGATGCGTCCGCCATTTTTTCGTGACGCCAGGAGTTCATCGGCAAGACCAATCGCGCCCTCCAACCCGCCCCCGGCATCGGTTGCCTTCAAAGATTCCAACGCATGCCTGAGAGTTTTTTCCTCCGGGCTGAATGCCGCGCGCACTTGCGGGGATGCGTCCGTGCTCAAGAGCGCGATCTGGTTCTGCGCAGCGGCATCGCGCACAAATGGAGCGGCTAGCTGGAGCGCCCTTGCAAAGCGCGATTGCCCGTTTTCATCGAGCGCATGCATTCGCGCCCGCGTATCAATAATCAACACCGTTGCGGAATGATTGGCCCCCGACTTCTCCAGCAACGGCTTTGCGAGGGCCCCAAGGATGAGGAGAAAAATCAGGATCTGGAGTAGAAGTGAAAGCAGGTTGCGCAGACGCTGGAACAGGGCGCGCCGGCGGTTCTCCTGAAGGACGCGAGTCCAGAACATCAAGGTGGAAACCGGGAGGGACCGCCTTTTGACCTTGAGTAGGTAAAGGAGGAGGATCAGTGGGAGACCGGCGAGGAACCATGCGGCCCATGGGGCGAGGAACGTCATACCATGCGACCTTCCCGGAGCACTTGAAGCACAAGATCCTCGAAGGCCACACTGGTTGAGGCTTGGGCGTAAGCGATCTCCCGCTTTCGGCAAAAGGCGATGGCTTGCGCGATAAAGGCATCGATCTCCTCATGATACCGGTTCAGGAGCGTGTCGTTGGCAGTCAGGTCGAAACTCGTGCCGGACTCGCTATCCACCAGGCGCAAATCGCCGCTCACTTTTGGGCGTAATTCAGATGGGTCGAGGACATGGATCACGTGCACGTCAAACTGGGCGTGACGCAATAGGGCGAGGCCTTCCTCGAATCCGGCCGGGTCGAAGAGGTCGCTCAGAATAAATACTAGGCCCCGTCGTTTCATCCGGTTGGCGAACCCCTGAAAACTCGTATTCAAATTCGTGGTCCCGGGGAGATCGGGAGGCTGGCGCAAAAACTCGAGCACTTTATTAAACTGACTTTTCCCGCGGGCAAGTCCGAGGTCGGCCCCGAGAGTGGCTCCGAACCAATGGACATTGACGCGGTCGAGGTTGGCGAGGCCGATGTATGCAAGGGAGGCGGCAATTCGCCGGGCGGTATCGAACTTCGATATGGAAGAGCCGGCGGGGGGGAGCCAGCGCATGGAATCGCTGCCATCGATGAGGAAATAAATATTGAGATCTTGTTCCTGCTCAAAAAGCTTCACAACGAGGCGATCAAGCCGCCCGTAGATATTCCAATCCACGTTGCGCAGGTCATCCCCGGCTGAGTAATTCCGGTAATCGGCGAACTCGAGGCTGGAGCCGAGTTGCTTTGAGGGGCGCTCCGCCCGGCGTTCGCTGCGGAAAAGCTTTTTGGAGAGCAGATGGAGCTGTTCCAGCTTCGAGAGGAACACGGAATCAAAGATCAGCGGCGAGGTCGGAGGGGCCAAGGGGGAATCATTTTCGGCGGAAAGAACTCAAGGAAGAGTTCCAGGCGTTTGTGCGCGGAATAGCCGGCACGACCGCGCTGGCGCTCAATGGCGAAGCTGGCTAAGGTCTACCCGTCTTTTTCCTCGACCTCTAGCGCTTTGGTGAGCGATTCCTGGAACATCAGGAAGCGTTTGGTGACAAAGAGCGGATCCCGCTGTTCTTTTGGATCCACATACGCGGCCATGAATTCCTCAATCGTAAGGGAGTCGTAATTTTCAGGATCCACCTCCCAGAGCCCGTCAAGGAAGGCGACTTTGTGGGTGGCTTCAAAGCACGAAATGGCGAGTTCGAAATCGAGATCGTCGAATTCGTCCCCGAACAGCTCGCCGATAATGGTCTCCGCGTCGCACTGAAGGAGATCGTCACTGATGAAATGGAGGATCGAAATGAAGGAAGTAACGAAATATGACATGGGATTCCCGTTACTTGAGGTGTCCTTGGGCATTGGAAGGATTCTAGGGGGGGTTATTTTTTCGGTGCAACCGCGCTTGTAATGAAAGCAATGAAAGCCGCGTGCTGTTCCTGGATGAGGCTCTGGGGGCCGGTCATCTTGACGAAGACATCGCCGCCGGGATTCTCGATAATGGCACCGAGCAAGCCATAGTCATTGAGGGTCGTTGTGGGACCACCCGGCATCCCGCTGCGAAACGCGCCATGGGTGGTGACGACAGTGACCTTGGCCGTGCCGATCTGTTGCGGTTCGGTTTTTGCCGCCCCTTCCTTGCTGGTGAATTGGCCGAACCACCGTTTGACGTTGTCATCAACGCTCCCTCCCATTCCTGGGCCAAAATGGAAAAACGTGATGTCAGCGGCTTGATCCTTCTCCTTGCCCGCAATCTTGAGATGGGCTTTGCGCATTGGCGAAGTCACCGGCACCCACTCCCATGTGGCAGGCCGCTGGAATTTGAGGGCCCCGACATCAAACGTGGACGGATCTTCGGCCCGGACCGTGAAAGTCAGGGACGGGAATAAAGCGATGGCAAGCAGGAGTCGGAATTGCATGGGAGCAGAAGTAAAGGCCTTTGGGCAAAGGAGGAAGTATGAATTCTAATTCGTAATCGGG
>JAYUPM010000596.1:0-5730 GCA_043760145.1 Spartobacteria bacterium | reverse complement strand
CAGACGGGAACCCCGGCGCTCCGCGCATTTCCCGATACGAATCGCGCAAGCGCTCCGTTTGCCAGAGCCGGTTTGCTCTTGAAATCACCGGTGCCACGGCAGGCATCCCAAGCAATCGGCATGCGTTCAGCATCGCGGCATCGCGCTCCTCATGGCTATTAGTCGGAAAGGGCGCCCCGAGAAAAGCGCCGAAGGAACGAGCCACGCGCCCGGGAGTGTCACCGGACTGCAAGACGCCGAAGAGGGCCCTGGCCTTGGCCGCATCGCCGGAGTAAAACGCAATCAATGCCTTGATGAGCATTTTCCAATGCGCGAAAATCGAGTTGCGCGGCACGGGCCTGATGAGTTCCTGGACGTGATCGAATGCGGATTCGGAGACCCCGCGCAAGGCGTCGAGAACGGCGGCCAATTGAGCCCCGATCGGCTCGGGAAGTTGAATGCCAGGCGCTTGGAGATTGGGAAACGAGAGCACCAGCGCATCGGCCACCCGGCAGCGCCGCGAGTCCTCCAGCATGGCACCCGCGCTTTTTAGGATTTCGATCGCGCACGCAAACGAGCGTTCCCAATTTTGCCCGCTGAGTGCCGTATCCAGTTCGATGAAGAGCAAATCGGAGGCCGGGGCGATCGTCCGAAGATAAGCGATCACCTGTTGGGCCTCGGACACTTGCCCCTTCTCGATGAGCTGGCTGGCGAGGCAACGGTTGGCATCGATCAAACCGGGCAGATACTTGGCCTTATCCCCTTTGCACAGCAGCTTGTAGAGTTCGCGCGCTTTCCGGAAGCGCCCGGCCTGCATTTCTTTCAGCGCCAGTTCCTCCTGTTGCGCGAGTTGCTCCTGTGAAGGCGGCGCCGCTTCCACGGATGCCCCTCTATATTTTTGATATTTTTTTCCCATGTCAGGTCATTTTGATCGGGGGGCGAAACCTAGACCCACAGAGATGCCGGGGGGAAGCAGGGAGTGACAAAAAAAATGGTTTTTTAAATACCGCCACCATGGATCGGCGTAAGGTTGCCGGGACCGGACGGATCAGTCGGATCGGACGGATCGGTCTGATGACGTGGCCCGTCACGACGGGAGATAGCTCTTTGCGAGTTTGCTAAACGCCTCGACTTGGGCGGCTTCCCATGCCGGCCGATAACCGAGCTCTGCGGCCATCCAGTGCGCAACAGCGGGCGCCGACTGAACGCTGCTTTTCGCATCTAGAAAGAGTGCGCGGCTGCGCCGGGCAAGCATGTCTTCAATCGTGCGCGCCATCTCATGGCGAGTCGAGTGGACGACTTCTGGTTGCGATGGGTTGAGCCCGATTGGCGCCGGTTGTTCCAATGCAATCGTTTTGGTCCGGCACGGAACAGGAGGCAGATTGCTGACTGCCACCGCGGCATCCACTGTGTCCTCCGCCATTTGCCGGAACGTGGTCCATTTACCGCCGGACACTGTCACGAGCCCGTCCTGAGATACGGTAACGGTGTGATCACGCGAGATGGAGGCGGTGGACTGGCTATTGCCTTTACTGGCAAGTGGGCGGAGGCCGGCGAAGCTGCTCAGGATGTCTTCCGGCTGCGGCTTTCGCGCCAGGTATCGGCCGGCGTGCGCGAGTAGGAATTCGATCTCCTCAGCCAACGGGCGCGGTTCAAGAGATGTGGCGACACCCGATGTGTCGGTGGTTCCGACGAGAACATGTCCGAGCCATGGAATGGCAAATAGAACCCGACCATCATCAGTGCGCGGAACCATGAGCGCAGATTGCCCAGGGAAAAAGCTGCGGGGCAAAACGATATGCGCGCCCTGGCTTGGGGTCAGTGTGGTGGGCGCGTGCGGGTCGTCTAGGCGGCGGATGTCATCGGCAAAAACGCCGGTCGCATTGATGATGACGCGGGCCTGGAGTTCAAACTCTGAGCCGCTCTCCAGTTCAGATGCGCAGAGCCCCGTAATCTGGCCGTCTTTTTTTAGGAATCGGGTGACACGGGCGTAGTTCAAAAGCGTGGCACCAAGCTTCGCACTGGTTTGGGCGAGGCCGATTGCGAGCCGGGTATCATCGAATTGGGCGTCCGGGAATTGAACACCGCCCCGGAGCCCGTCCGTTGCGAGACCGGGCATTTTGGCGAGGGTATCGGCGAGAGGGAGGGACACGGAATGTCCTATCCCCAATTGGCCGGCTAATGCGTCGTAAACCTTGAGCCCAATCGCATAGTAAGGCCTTTCCCACCAGGTGTAGGTTGGAATGACGAAGCTTAATGCGTGAACGAGATTGGGGGCGTTTTTTAGAAGATAGCCGCGTTCACGGAGACCTGAGCGGACCATCGCGAGGTTGCCCTGCTTCAAGTAACGGACGCCGCCATGGATGAGCTTGGTGCTCCGGCTCGAAGTGCCTTGCGCAAAATCGCCCTGTTCCAACAGCGCCGTTCGATAGCCGCGCGCAGCCGCATCCAAGGCGGTTCCCAATCCGGTCGCGCCTCCCCCGATTACCACGACGTCCCACACTTGCGAGGTCCCCAGCGCCTTGAGATTTTCCTCGCGATTCATTTCGGGGAACTTGTGGATTTCGCGCGTTGCACTGCGGTCCGCCATGCGCCTTGCAACTCATCCCGGCGTGCTGAATTCATCCCTGGAAGAAACCTTTTTTCTTCCTGCCAATGAGTGCTTATTTCTTGCGTCTCCTTCCAAAAACCGGTGGCCAATCCCGCGAGATACGCTGCCCCAAGCGCGGTAGTTTCGGTGATCGCGGGCCGGACAACCGGGACCCCGATGATATCCGCCTGGAATTGCATCAGTAGATCGTTGCGGGCAGCGCCTCCATCCACGCGCAGTTCCTGGAGCGGGAATTGCGCGTCCTTTTCCATGGCTTCGAGAACGTCGGCGGTTTGAAACGCAATGCTTTCGAGAGCTGCCCGGGCGATGTGGGCGGCGGTGCTGCCACGGGTCAGGCCGGAGATGGTCCCGCGCGCATGAGGATCCCAGTGCGGCGCTCCGAGCCCGGCGAACGCCGGGACAAAACAAACCCCGCCCGAGTCTGGAACACTCTGTGCCAGCGGCTCGATTTCTTCCGAAGCGCGAATGATCCCGAGTCCGTCCCGCAGCCATTGGACGACGGCGCCTGCAATAAAGACGCTCCCCTCCAGCGCGTATTGGCGATTGCCATCGAGGCTGGCGGCGGCGGTCGTGAGCAGGCGATGCCGGGAGTGGACCGCCTTTGTGCCGGTGTGCATCAGCAAGAAGCAGCCGGTGCCATACGTGTTTTTTGCCATGCCGGATTCGAGGCAGGCCTGGCCAAACAGGGCTGCCTGCTGATCCCCGGCAATGCCCGCGATCACAGTGCCGCGTAGTTTTTCCAAAGTGCATTCGCCATGGATGGCGCTGGAGGGACGGACGTCCGGAAGCATGGCCCTTGGGATATCGAAGAGGCCAAGAAGTTCGTCGTCCCACGCGCCGGCTTCCAAATTCCAGAGCATTGTGCGCGAGGCATTGGTGACGTCGGTAATGTGAAGGGCGCCGCCCGTGAGGTTCCAGGTCAGCCAACTATCAATGGTTCCAAAGGCAATCTCCCCGCGAATCGCCCGTTCGCGGGCACCGGGAACGTGATCGAGAATCCACGCGACTTTTGTGGCCGAAAAATAGGCATCGATGACGAGCCCGGTTTTTTCACGGATCAAATCCGCGAGCCCGCGTTTGTGCAGGGCATCGCAAGCGGCGGCAGTGCGGCGATCCTGCCAGACGATGGCTGGGTAAATCGGTTCTCCGGTCGCCCGATCCCAGACGACGGTGGTTTCGCGCTGGTTGGTCAAGCCAACGCCGACGATCTCCCTGGAACTTACTCCAGCGGTTTCCAGCACTTCATCGATCACGCCCGATTGTGTCGCCCAGATCTCCTTCGGATCGTGTTCCACCCATCCGGGCTGGGGAAAACTCTGACGAAACTCGCGTTGCGCCGTCGCGCGGATGGCGCCGTCGTGGCCAAAAAGAATGGCCCGCGAGCTGGTGGTCCCTTGGTCCAGAGCAAGAATAAAGCTCATAAGACCCTTATTCTGCGCAGGTCCGGGACTCATTTTAAACCGCCTTTCGACAGAATTTTTTTAACCCCGATTAACCGCCCATGTTGTCATTATGCGAATCCTTGGGTTAGAGTCGTCGCGCGCCGTGATTCGCTTCATCCTTCATATCATCAAAGGCCTGCTCCGAGACGGTCGCATGCGGCGGACGATGATGTTCTATTCCGTTTTGGCGGCACTCCTGATTCTTTTTTGCGGGGCGACATTTTTCGATGCATGGCTGCGGGCCCGGCCGATGGTTTTTCTCGCATATTGGGCCGTCTGCGCATGGGCGACGGTGTTCAGCGTTTTGCTGGCGATTTTCGACATGTTGATGGTGCGCCTCGCTGTCCGGCAGGATAAGCGAAAAATCGCCCAACAGTTTTTACATGAAGACCCGACCGTTTCTGATGAGAACACGCCTTGAGTTGGAACAACTTGAGGGTGAAAAACTGGCGGCGGGCGCCCAGAAATCCGGAGAATCGGCGGGCCGGGTGCATCCCGAGACGCGGCATCCGTTTCGGACTGAGTTTGAGCGGGACCGGGCGCGGATCATCCATTCACGGGCATTCCGGCGATTGGAAGGGAAGACGCAGGTGTTTTTAAGCGGGACAGGCGATCACCTGCGGACCCGGCTCACGCACACGATGGAAGTGGCATCCATTGGCCGGACAATTGCGCGGGCCCTCGGCCTCAACGAAGATTTAACCGAATCCATCGCCCTGGCCCATGACCTTGGGCATTCACCTTTCGGTCATTCCGGGGAAGACACGCTCAATGAAATCATGCGCGGGCATGGCGGGTTTGAGCACAACACGCAGAGCCTGCGGATCGTTGAACTCATTGAGCAAAAATACCCGCGCTTTCCGGGGCTCAACCTCACTTGGGAAGTGCGCGAGGGACTGCGCAAACACGCGAAGTTTCATGAAAACCCGCTCGTGAATGAAGGCGAAGGGGTGCGCTATTATTGCCCGTCTCTGGAGGCGCAGGTGGCCAATCTCGCGGATGAAATCAGCTATTACAGTCATGACTTGGATGACGGACTCGATTTTGCGCTGATCACCCCACAACAATTGGCGGAACTCGAAATTTGGCAGGAGAGCGCGGACCAGGTTGCGCGGGATTTTTCGCAATTACAGGGCAAAGAATTCGATAGTTACGTGATCCGCTGCATCATCGACAGGCAGGTGCATGATGTGATCGAGACCAGCTCCAAATGCATCGAAGAGGCGGGGGTCCGGAGCGCGACTGAAGTGAGGGAGCAGAAGAAGCCATTGATCCGCTATAGCGAGGCGCTTTTAAGCGCGAACCGAAAACTACGGCGGTTTCTCTATGAGAATCTTTATTACCATGAGCGCGTTGCCGGTTTGAATCAGCGGGCCTGCGTCTTGCTCGGGGAGGTCTTTGAAGCTTACCTCGCGCAACCGGAGCATTTGGGGGTGAGCGCCGCGCGGCGCGTGGAAAGCGAAGGGCTCCATCGGACGGTGTGCGATTATCTCTCGGGCATGACCGATAGCTACTTGATCCAGGAGCATGGGCGACTGGCGGAAGGTCTAAAGTCTAAAGTCTGAAGTCGGAGATCTGACCGATCGGTCCGATCCGACAGATCCGTCCGATCCTCCGACCTCCGACCTCCGACCTCCGACCTCCGACCTCCGACCTCCGACCTCCGACCTCCGACCTCCGACCTCCGACCTCCGACCT
>JAYUPM010000595.1:0-5737 GCA_043760145.1 Spartobacteria bacterium | reverse complement strand
TACAACGTCATAATTGGTGCGAGCGAGTGCCTCCAGTGCCAGTTGTCCATTCTCAGCGGAGTCGGCCTTATAACCAATCTTCGCCAGTTGATGGAGCGCGACGCTCATGTTTACTTCATTATCTTCCGCGATCAGGATCTTCAGGTTGCGAAGGGGCTGGGCAATGTGCGGTTTGCCTTCGGCGGGGGGCGCGGCGGTTGTAGGGGAAGGCAGGGCCGTTTTGGCCCCGGCCATGATCGTGGCCAGGCAATCGAAAAGCGGCGCCTGTTTGACTGGCTTGGTCAGGAAAGCCTCAACTCCAATGGCTCGCATCGCGGTTGAATCATCGCGGCGATCGAGCGAGGTCATCATGACCAGGCGTATATCGTTGAGGCTGGGATCGGACTTGATGGCCCGGGCCAGCTCGGCCCCATCCATTCCCGGCATCTTCATATCGAGCACAGCCAGGTCGAAGGCGCGGCCCAGCGCAACGCCTTGACGCAACGCCGAAAGCGCGTCGGGACCGTTGGCGACCTGATCCAGATCCATTCCCCAAGCAGTAAAAAGATGCTCGAGAATCGAACGGTTCATCTCGTTGTCATCCACGATGAGAACCCGCACCCCCGCCAATGATTTGCGCACCGGGGTCGGATGCGTCCCGTTTGACTGGCGCCCAAACCTCGCTGTAAACCAGAAGGTCGATCCTTCGCCGGCGACACTGTCCACGCCGATCTCCCCATTCATTTGTGTCACCAGTTGCCGGGAGATCGCCAATCCGAGCCCAGTCCCCCCGTATTTGCGGGTGGTCGATCCATCCGCCTGGACGAAGGCTTGGAAGAGCTTTGCCTTTTGTTCTGGTGTAATGCCGATTCCCGTATCGCGCACACTGAAGCGAACCATGGTGTGGCTGCCGGTTTCCTCGACCTTTTCCGCCCGGACGACCACTTCGCCGCGCTTGGTGAATTTGAGGGCATTGCCGATGAGGTTGGTAAGCACCTGGCGCAGCCGTCCCGGATCACCGCGCAGCCCGACGGGGACATCGCTGTGGACCAGGGATGCGAGTTCGATTTGTTTGGCGAGGGCCCGCTCGGCGAGCAGACCGACCGCTCCCTCCACCACATTGCCAAGGTGAAAGTCGATCTCTTCAAACACGAGCATCCCAGCCTCGATCTTGGAGAAGTCGAGGATGTCATTGATGATGGTCAGGAGGGCCTCGGCACTTCCTGAAATCGTCTGGGTGAAATCGAGTTGTTTAGGGCTCAGCTCCGTATCCATGAGCAGGCTCGACATCCCGATGATCCCGTTCATCGGTGTGCGAATTTCATGGCTCATGTTCGCAAGGAACTCCGATTTGAGGCGCACGGATTCCAACGCGGCATCGCGGGCGTTTGTGATTGCGAATTCGGCCTCCCGCCTGACCGTGATGTCTTCGACGGTCCCCTCAAGATAAAGCAATTTCCCGCTTGAATCGCGCACCCCACGCGCCCGCACCGACATCAGAATAATCGAGCCATCCTTGCGATAAACCTCGGCTTCAAATTCCGATACCCAACCCTGCCTCTCGATCTCGGCCACGAGCTCCTCGCGTTTCCCGGGAATCACGAAAATTTGTCCCCCGATATTGTTGACCTCCGTCATTAACTCATCCGCGGAAGCGTATCCGTAAATCCGGGCAAGCGAGGCGTTTACGCTCAAAAAACAGCCGTCCGTGGTGGACTGGAAAATCCCTTCACTGGCATTCTCGAAAATACCGCGGAATTTTTCCTCCGCTTTGCGCAACTCCAGTTCGGTGCGCTTGAGAATGCTGATGTCCTGAAGGGTGGATCGCATGCCGCGGGTCTCGCCGTTGGAATCGGTGATTAATTTATGGCGCATAAGCACCGGGACGGTGGTGCCATCCTTGCGCCGAAATGTGCGTTGTGCGGCCTGCAATCCAATCTCAGCGGCCAATTGAATGGGGATGGAATCATCGTTGGGATCCTCGACAATGAAATCCCACACGGGGCGTCCGACCATCTCCTCGGCGGTGTATCCGAGCATCGCCAGTTCGGTGGCGTTGACTCGGGTAAACCGGTTCTCCGTATCGAGCTCATGGTATGCAACCGGGGCATCATCAAAGAGATCGCGGAATTGCGCCTCCCGTTCCCGAAGCGCCCGCTCGCCCCGCTTTTGCTTGCTGATGTCCACACCGACTCCTCCGATCAGCTTGTGTCCACTTGAGGTCAACATCCGAAATTTCAGCAAAAGCCACTCCTTGGCCTCTCCTTCCTTTGAGGGGACGACCTCAACCATCCGGGAAGGTTTCCCGGTCTCGATGACGGCCCGGTCAATGCCAGCCACCAGTTCGGCAATGCTCTCAGGAAGCCAGCCAGCATCGGTTCTACCCGCAAGCGTCGTCTTGAAATCGACCCCAAATTGTTCTTCAAATGGGCGGTTCACATAGATGTAACGCCCCTGGTCGTCCTTGATGAATGCCACCGTCGGGCTGTGATCCATGAATGCCTGGAAACGATCTTCACTTTCCCTCAATGCCGCTTCCGCCAGCTTCTGCTCCGTCAAATCCCGCCACGCCGCAAGGAAGAGCGCCTCACCCGCAAGATGAATCGGTGTGAGATTGATCTCGGCGGTCTGCAACACTCCATCGGCCCGCAAGAAATCCCACTGAAAGCGACATTGCCCGGCGACTTGGGCATTCTGGTAAAACTCCGCGCATTTTTCCACCGAGGATATCCCGTCGGTTTGGTATTCGGGTGCCAGCGCTTCGAGGGAAACGTGCATCAGCGATGCCTTGTCGGGAAACCGCAACATCCGGACAGCGACCGCATTGCAGTCAATAATGCCCTGCTCATTAATAAGAAGATAGGCGTCTCCGGATTCCTCAAAAATCACGGAGAATTTCTTCACGGCCAGGTGGAGCTCACTGATGTCCCGTGAGAAAATGAGCAACTTCTCCACCTTCATATCTGGCCCGGCAATCGGGCTCACTTTCACGTCCCACCAGCGCGTGCCGCCGGCGAACTCCGCGCTCAAGCCGCGAAAAGCACCCGCCTCTCCCGCCTTGGCCTTGATCAGGCTCTGAAACGCCATCGGCTGGGTTTCAGGTCGCCAAAGGTCCAGCCTAACGAGGCTGTTCGGGGATGTCTCGGGATCAATTCCCAGCAGCTCGCGCCCGGCCGGATTAATGGAAAGAATGCGGCCATTCAGGTCAACGACCTGGATGCAGTCGGCGCTTCGCTCCAGCAACCCGGTATTAAAGCGATCGCTGGCATTGCGTTCCATTTCTGCCTGGCGCCGCATGCGAATATCAATAGACATAAGGTAACTGACCAGCGCAAGGATACAGAGCGAAAGAACCCCACTGCCCAACAAAGCCCGTGTGAAGGACTGGTTACTGACGAGGGTCTCCTGTTTAAGCCGTATCTGGCTGGTTCGCTCAGCATCGGCGATTGTATCCACCAGCGCGTGAATCTCGCCAAGCCTGCCACTGGCCGCAATCCGCCCCTGCTCCTCCCGCGCAGCCTCGTATCCAGATTTGCGGCGGAGCGTGACGAGCGCCGTAAGTTGAGAGAAGCGCTCGTTGACCAGCTTGCGCAGGGATGTGAGACGATCGACCTGCTCCTGGGCCTGCTCCAGCAACGCCTCAAGGCTGGCAAGTTCCCCAAGCGCCTTCTGCCGGACCCGCTCGTAATCTTCGGCGGCTGGTTCTTCCCCATTCACGACGTATGAGACGGCGGCGAGTTCAGCCTGGGCAGTTGAACCGTAGAACTCCTCCATGCTGCTTAGGAGCTCGTAGGAACTGGCTTCGGTGATCTGATCTTCCTTGAGGCGCTGGCTGTTGCGATAGACCAGGGCCCCGACCATTACAAAAAAAACGAGGGCAATGGCGAAGCCGACGAATATTTTCTTTTCGATGGAAGGAGTTACCACGGGTTAAAAGGGTTGTATTAGCTCAGCAAGAGTTGGGCCGAATCGCTGCGCCACTTTCGCCTCGGCCGTACGTGAGAAACCCCGTTTCGCGAGACGGGCGAAACGGGGGATCTCGGGGTCGAGGGGGAGATTGTTTATGCCTTGCCCAGCTTGGACTTCAGGTCTTTTCCAGCGGAAAATTTTACGCTCTTGGATGCTTTGATTTTGATTTTTACGCCAGTCTTCGGGTTGATGCCCATCCGGGCTTTGCGACTCGCCACCTTGAATGTGCCGAATCCGACCAATTGCACCGGCTTGCCTTTTTTAAGCCCGCCTTTGATGCCGTCAACGACTGCTTCCACGGCGCGCTCGGCCTGTGCCTTGCTGGTTTCTTTGCCGAGGGATTTTTGCACTGCCTGAACGAGTTCTGCCTTGTTCATGAGAAGAATATAATTTGCTTGGGTATGGGTTGGGTTGTTGTTCCGTGATCCAGGAACGGGTGTGTTCTGCCAGCCCAAATTTTTGAAGTCAATAAGTTCTTCCAAGATTTCCGCCTTCCCGCCAACCCTGCAAATAAGCCAGTTGCCAGTTGATTGCCGGATTCGGCTCTGCCAATCCTCAGAAATGAATTTTGAGCAACGGATTGCCCGCTACTTTCACGCCGCTCCAGAGATTGCTCCAAGCGCGTTTATTGCCCCGGGGGCAACCGTCATTGGCCACGTCACTCTTGGGGATCAATCAAGCGTCTGGTTCCAGAGCGTGATCCGGGCCGACATCAACCAAATCACTGTCGGCGCCCGCTCCAATATCCAGGACGGATGCGTCATTCATGTGGCCGACGATTTCCCCACCCAAATCGGCGAACTGGTGACTGTCGGCCACAAGGCGATTCTCCACGCCTGCTCTGTTGCAGATGAAGTGCTTATCGGCATGAATGCCGTGATCCTCGACGGGGCGCAAATCGGGACCCGCTCCATTGTGGGGGCCGGGGCGCTTGTCACAGGCGGCAAAAAATTTCCGCCCGGTTCACTGATTCTGGGTTCACCTGCCAGGCTGGTGCGAGTGCTTGCCATCGAAGAGCAGGAGGAGATCAAAACATGGGCGCAAAAATACGTGCTCCTCTCCGAAGCATACCTACGGAAAGGATGAATTATGAAGGCTGTGTTCATCATTCATCCTTTTTTTTTGCCGTTGATTTGCAGGTAAGTGTATCCCTTCAAACCACGCTCGTAGTTGGCGAGGAGTTTCATCGCCTCATTCGGTTTAAGGCGGTCCGTTTTTATCGCCGCATCAACCTGCGCCTTGACCTGGCGGGTCAGTTCATTCTTGTCCCATTGGGTCATGCTTAAAACCTCCCCGATTGTGGAACCCTCAATGGTCTCCTCAATATACCAGCCGCTGTCCTCATCCTCATCCAGGAAGACATGGGCTTCATTGACGCGGCCAAACAGGTTGTGCAAATCCCCCATGATATCCTGGTATGCCCCCATGATGAAGAACCCGATGTAATATGGTTCATTCCCAATCAGCGGGTGCAGGGGAAGCGTTTCACGGACATCGTTGAGGTCGATAAATTTACTCACCTTCCCGTCCGAGTCGCATGTGATATCCACAAGGGTCGCGTTGCGTTCTGGATATTCCCCGAGTCGATGGATCGGCATAACAGGAAAGAGCTGGCCCAATGCCCAATGATCCAGGAGCGATTGGAAAACGGAGAAGTTGCACAGGTACTGATCAGCCAGGCTGTCTTCGAGTTTACGAATCTCCTCCGGAATGTAGGCCTGGCCGCGGAAGCTGGCGACCACTTCTTCGCTGATCTCCCAATAGAGATTCTCGATCTTGGCTTTGTCAG
>JAYUPM010000594.1:0-5744 GCA_043760145.1 Spartobacteria bacterium | reverse complement strand
ACGGGGCGGAACTGGCCACTTCATGCGGGGAACGCAAAGTGAAGTTCTATTTCAAGGACGGGTTCCGACTCAAACACACGTCGGCTTACCAGGTCGAGCGGTCTCAATTCGACAAGCTCCTGCTCGACCATGCGGGCAACCAGGGAGCTCTTATTTGTGAGGAGACCAGCGTTGATCGTGTGGATATCGAAGCGGACAAGGTGCGGCTCCATTTGCGTTCCGAGGCTGGTCCAAAAAGCATTGAGGCCCGCTACGTCCTCGATGCCAGCGGCCGCAACACGGTCCTGGGCTCCCAGCTTAAACTCAAAAAGAGCTACCCCGAGCTGAACAAGTTCTCTGTCTTTGCCCATTACGAAGGGGTCCTGCGCGATCCCGGCACCGACGCCACACTCACCCGGATGATTCGCGGGACCGACCGCTGGTTCTGGATGATTCCATTGGGCGAATCCAAGATGAGCATCGGCCTGGTAATGGATACCGCAGACTTTAAAAAACTGCGCCTCAGTCCCGAAGAAGCCCTCACCACGGCCCTTGATCAGGAGCCGGTCATCCTTGCCCGGATGGAAAACGCCGAGCGGGTCTCGCCCGTTTACGCGACGGGCGATTACTCTTACCGCAACAGCCGCATGGCCGGTGAACGCTGGCTGCTCGCCGGCGATGCCGCCGGTTTTATCGATCCTGTCTTTTCCACAGGCGTCTTCATTGCCCTCAATTCGGGCCAGAACGCCGCCGACGCAATCGACGCGGTTCTTACAAACCCAAGCCGCCAGGCCAAGCTTTTCGGGGCCTATGAAAAGAAGCTACACCGGATCATGGACCTCTATTTGCGGTTCGTGAATTCGTGGTATCGGCATGAGTTCGCCGAGGTGCTTTCCCAACCCACCGCCCGCTTTGAACTTGTTGGCGCCATCAATGCCGTGCTTGCTGGCAAGATCGAAGGCGGGTTCGCAACATGGTGGCGGATGCGTCTCTTTTATCTCATCGTCTATCTCCAGCGCTTCTATCCGCTCTGTCCCCGATTGAGCCTCCGCCCACAGCAACCTCAATCTCCGTCCCCGGACGACCAATGCGCGACTTCCAGCGTGAATGGGTAGGTCCATGTTTTGTTATAATCTCAAAGCTTTCCAGCGGGCCCAAGTCGTTGCCCGTTGCGTCCCACGCCCGCTGGCGCATGCCGTGGCCATGTTGCTTGGCCGGATCGGTTACTGGAAAAACGAAGCGGGAAGAAAGGCCCTAGAGTCCAACCTTCTCCGCGTCACTGAATTGCGTGGGGCCGATTTTGAAGCCTTGTGCGACAGCAATGTCGCCCATTTCAGCCGGATGATCGCCGACTACTTTCTTTGTGCTGGCGGACAAGACCATGCCAACCGCCTCCTTCAACAATGGCGCGGCTTCGAAAACCTCGAGGCCGCCCGAGCCTTGGGCAAAGGCGTGATTCTTGTGACCGCGCATTTGGGGAACTGGGAAATTGGGGGGACACTCCTCTCGTCGCGCGGACTGCCGATCAATATCATTACACTGGAGGAACCGACCAACGAACTGACTCAATGGCGTGAGAAACAGCGGCACGGTTCTGGCATTAAAACCATTGCCGTCGGACCCGGACACGATTTTGCATTCGTGGAAATGATCCAGGCACTGCGGCGCAATGAAATCGTGGCGATGCTCGTGGATCGTCCTTACGAAGGAACCGGCACACCGGTGCAATTCTTTGGGGCGACAACCGAATTCTCCACCGGGCCAGCGCTGCTTTGGCAACACACGGGGGCGGCCGTGATCCCGGCATTCGTCCTTGAAAATGAAAACCGCCAATACATTTCGTTCGCTGATCCGATGATCCCATTGGCACCAGCAGAGGATCCAAAACAAGCAGTGGCGGAAAACACCCAACGCATTGCCGCGTATTTTGAGTCAATCATCCGGCAACACCCGGAGCAGTGGTATAACTACGTGCCGATCTGGGATGACAAATAACGGGGCGGCCACCCGGAGCGGCGGCTTTCCGGCCGCCGAATCCCCCGAACTGCGAAATCCGCCAATTCTCAGGAATCGTGGCAGCGATGTCTCGTCGCTTTTTCTTGTCGGGATTTGCATCTGGACATCTGGACATCTGGCATCCCAGAAAGCCACGAGACGTCGCTGCCACGAGAGACGCTAAACAGAGGCGGAAAAGCGTCCCTCCCAGTCCCAATGCGAGCTGCACCGAGCCTTGGAGAAAGTGGTTTACATTACCGGGTCCCAAACTACATTTTCCCTCCCGATTTGCCTCATAGTGTAATGGTAGCACAAGTGACTCTGAATCACTTTGTCAAGGTTCGAGTCCTTGTGAGGCAGCTTTCCTGATTCTCACCACCAAGGCACAAAGACACCAAGGGAAGGCAGAGAATCTTCGCTCGTATCGCTCTCCTTGGTGCCTTGGTGCCTTGGTGGTTTAATATGGTTTACGGAGAGAAGCGCTTGGTGCTGATCACACGCATCTTGTAATATTGGTCGATATTGAGCTGGGGCGCGCTTGGGTCCGCAACCAGAAGCTGGGCGAAATCGGGGAGCTCCGGATCATTGAGATCAATGTAACGTTCAAGGATTGAGGAGCCGCGATATTCCCCGACGACTTTGTCCTTTCCAAAAGTCCACTGGTCCGGCGGAGTTCCTGGTGTCTTGACGAGGGTCTGGACATGGACATGCACAGTGTAAGTATTGGATTTGGTGGTGAGCCGCGGATAGATGTCCACATACGGTTTCTCCCGCAGGTTATCCCCTGTGAGCTGATGATTTGGCTTACTGATACTCTTCGGCTTCCAAAACTCAGCCATCGCGATAGAAGATGGTTGCCCTTTCAAGATAGTGACTTCAGAAGGAACGAGATTCATCTCACAAATTTGGGTCGCTGACTTGAAGATCTCGTTATTCGAGAACTTAGCATCGAAATCCAATAACGTCTTCGGGATGTCTATGTGTTTCCTTTTTGAGGTGGGGACTGTCGGTTGCTGGCCAGATGACTCATCTAGCGGCTTGTAAAGATTGCCAGTCGGCAGATCAAGCGCGGCGAATTTGGTTGATTTCAACACGGCATGAAGCCCCGTGGAGCGCTTGATGTAAGTGAAAGGAACTATCTGGTAATTCATATTGATCTTTCCAGCAGTCGCAAAGGGCTGACTGATCGCATATGGTTCAACCACTGGCATCCAGAAAAGATCAGCAATAAGATGATCCGGGGGCAGCAAGTAACCTTGCCCTGCCGAAGAAGCTTTTTTACCGAATCCGGGGTGCATGGAGTCCCCGGCGCGAGCACCAGAATCCTCCGGACGCGAATGAAACAGGAGTGTCTGCCATGGTAGCATCCGTTGCACGCCTGTTGGAATAGAGCCAAACATCAGCGGTGAAGGGATTTGGCGATTAGGCGAAAAATAGGTATTAGTTGCTGAAGCGAAGCCTTGGTTATAACCCAACATGTACGGTAGGCGATATCCGTCGCTTAAGGCGGTGTCTCCTTCGTCAGGCTTGTTGATATATGCGCCATCTTTTTGATCGCCAAACCCGGTATCCCAATCACCAGGCCCGCCTGGACGATTTTTGAGATCCGGTGCGCGAGTCACTCCGGTTGCTGGAACCCTGCTGGGAACGTCGGGTTGGCGAAGTATGCCATCACTCTGTGTATACGCGGGACCGTTCGGAGCCGGAGGCACATTCACCAATTTCCCATACTTCGAACCATTAAATGGAACACCGATTGACTGAACCAAGCAGTGGGCAAACTGCACGCTCGGTTTTGTGTATTCGCTATCTGCCCGGAATCGGTCTGCGGGAACGTCTATCAGAGAAGCGGTCATGCGAATATCCCCAGCAGTCGGATCGGCGGGAAGCGGCCCCGGCATGCCCGCATTAACGATCCTATCGAATCCTCCCACTTGCAAAGCAACGACTGTATCCGATCCATGGACGAGACGGTAGTATTCGTCTCCCGTCCTCGCCCCAAACGGGCCGGAAACTCCGGGGACCTTGAAGTTACCCGGGGGAAACCTGACATTCACCGTTTGGATTAAATAACCCCGACTACTCGGCGTCTCGACGGTCCACACTTCCACCGTGACATTGCCGCCCGAAAAATCGAAAGAACTCCCCGTGACCGTCACATCTCTTTTAGAAAAAAACGGATACCTTTCGCGAACTGCGCCCCCTGCGTCAGCATCGGCAAACGGTTTGTTCTTCATGGCCATCCACGGGCTTTCAGTTCCTCCGACAGAACGTCCATGAAACATTCCCAAATCGGTCATGTCGATGTAGTTTGTTCCATTGCCCTTCGCGCGGTCATGTTCGAAATTTAAATTTTTCCCTTGTGCCTGAAAGGTTTCCAACCCCTTGACGACCTTGTATTTCAAGTTGGAGCGCATACACGCGAGACCTTGCATTGGCGTGGTGAACCCGAGGAAAAAAATTGCCCTCATTTTGCCCGGCGCAGTTCCATGGAAAAGGAGGTTTGCGGAGGTGATGCTATAGAAGCGGCCAAAGCCCTGCGTGCGCGTGCCGTCTAAATGTCTAATGCGAATCGGCACTACTTCTCCGGCAGGTTCTTCCGTTCCCGGCTTAAAAAGGGGGGTAAACGGCGTAACCTTGGAACCAGTGGGCAGGAGGCTCTGGTCCTGAAGATTTGTGCAGCGGATATAGTCAAAAATGTAAGTTAGGATCTGATCCCGATCAGTAGCGGACTTGGAAGCAGAGACAGGAGCACCCCACTTTATAAGAAAGTTACCGCCAAATCCAGGGATGTCCGATTGAGTTAATGCTTGAAGGTATTCATACAACTGCTTGTTCCGTCCTTGGTAATCGGACTCTCCATGACGCGGGTTGGATCGGGTGAAGTAGTAATTGTTTGCACCTACTGTGGAGCAAAATCCAATTAGCGCCTCAGTTGCCGTTCGCTTGGCTGGATCTTCCCAAACCGGCCACACCGCAATACGCGGTGTATTAAAGAGAGTAGTCTCTGGCGCTGCGCTATTTGCCGTGACAAAAAACCGGGACTTTTCGAGCACTCCTTTTGTGATCAAGTTCGGGTTCGCATTTTTTTTGGTATTGGTGTTGGGAATACGCGCAGGGCTTTCTCCGGGGGTCAATCCCGGCGTAAACATCAACTCATCAACTGAAGCGTAAAGACGGTCCCGATCCAGGTTCGGCGGAGTAGCACTATTGACGACGGAAATGGTTCCTCCATTTGATCCACCGCCGCCGCCAACCTTCATTCCAATCCGTGGAGCTAAAGCATAGTATGGGTCGAAATACTTGGCAGCCTCTTTGGTGGCAACAACCGCTTTGAGTTTGGAAGGGTCCCAAGGATAAGGCACAGGAAATACCTTGCCCAAAATCGGACTTAGACAAGTCGTGGCTGGATGTCCGGGATAGCGTTGATACTCACGTTGGGCTGGTTGGCAGTTCGACATCCCTGGGGTATCCACGCCAGTCGCGCTATTAATCCCAAAATCTTCCTTCGAATAAACCCGGGGGACATCCCAATAAACCCCTTCGGAGGCCGTGTTGATGTTTACCTTGGCGGTTTCATCGTCGGTCCAGAATGCAATGCGTCCCACGATCGGATTGGCTGCCGTGGCTCCTTCCACCATCACTTTACCCTGGTTCGAATCGGATGGGGGCTTGAGGGCTCCGTCCTTCAGAACATAGATCCACCTGACAGGCATTGGGGCCCGATTATTGGAAGTGGTTTCCGGCTCTTTAGCGACAAAGCCCGGGGA
>JAYUPM010000593.1:0-2342 GCA_043760145.1 Spartobacteria bacterium | reverse complement strand
TGCGTCCCGTGGCCACATGGAGTGTCCCGAAGATTTTCTCGTCCTGGATATCCCTCCCTGAGACTGGCAGATCCTGGGTGCCGAACCCGAGCTCGCCCAATTCGCCAGTCACAGGATCGTCATTGAGCTTTTGGTTATGCTCGGCAACGGTCCCGGCATTTCCCTGGAGTAACGTGGCATTCTGAATGCGGCCGCCTCGGACTTCCATCAGGCCGATGGTTCCATCCTCATATTTCATCGGGAACTCACCGTCGGCGCCTGCCGGGACAAAGTAAATTTCGCCAGCCGGGAGATTGGCGACATCGGGACCGCCGCGGCAGAGGCCATGACTTTTCTGGGCTTCCTGGCCGGCCAACTCGAGCCGGAGAGTCCAGCGCTGACTGCCGATTTGGAAATCGATCTCGACCGCATCGGCCCCGGTGACGCCGAGCCGGAGTTTCTCCGCCCGGACACTGACTTCATTGTAATCGACCGCGAGCCCTGAGCTGAGAATCACATCGTTGACCCCGTGCAATGTGGCTCCGCGGAAGCCGTATTGCTTTGCGTAAGCAGTCAGCGGCGCGGTGGCGGAGTAAGTCGAGACACAGAGGACGATGTCGTAATGTTTAAGCACATCCTCCACGAGATTGAGTTCGCGCCCATCGATGCCATAGGCGTTTTCGGGGAGATCGAGGTTGCTGCCGCCGGTGAGTTTATAGGCGAACATTTCACCGCCTTTCATCTTGAGATCGAAGAGCACCCCGTCGCGGAGGCCTTGATAAAAAACATCGTGCGCCTTGCGCTGGATGGTCAGAGCCCGGTCCTCAAGGAACTTGAATCCTTTGAACCCCCGCGGATCCTCAAGATCGATCAAAATACAGACTCGTTCGCCGCCCCTCGGTTCGAACACCGTGCGCAGAAGACGGCTCAGGCTAAAAGGCGGGAATTGGCGATGCGTTGCGGATACGGGCGAGGCCATTGAAGTGGGCATAAATTCAAATAAAAGGGCAGAATCCGCGGAACGTAAATGGGTTCTCTCCGCGTTACCACCCTCCTTTGGAACCGCTGATTAAAGGCGAGGGTGGAAAAAAGAACAAAAGAAACCACGGAGCTGCAAAGAGATTTAACCACGGATGGCGCGGATGATCGCGGATGGGGAAATCTGCCGCACCGGCCTCTTCTGTCTTGTTCTGTATCCGCGTTAATCCGTGAAATCCGCGGTTCAAACTCCGTTTCCCAAGTTAATCCGCGGTTCCCTTTGGACTCGCGCATTGCGATCAGACCCTGTTGCTTGCCCGGCGAGATGACCTGGAAAACCAAAACCCGCGATTTTGATTTGAGCCAACGGGCGCTGGTGATGGGGATACTCAATGTCACCACCGACTCGTTCTCGGACGGGGGCAAATACATCGACGTGGATCGGGCTGTGGCGCACGCCCTTGCGATGGCCCATTCCGGGGCGGATATCATTGACATCGGCGGCGAATCGACCCGGCCGGGGGCGGACCCGGTGCCTGAGGAGGAAGAGATGCGGCGGGTTCTGCCGCTGATCGAGCGCTTGGCGCGCGAGGGGAGCTTCGTGATTTCCATCGACACCATGAAGCCAGAGGTGGCTCGGGCCGCGATTGAAGCGGGAGCCGGAATCATCAATGACGTCACTGGCCTGCGTTCAGAAGCGATGCGCCGCGTGGCTCATGAAACCGACGCCGGCCTCATAGCGATGCACATGCAAGGCGAACCTCGAACCATGCAATCCAACCCCCATTACGACGATGTCGCAGGCGAAATCCGGGAATTTTTTCGACAAACTTTGGACGCGTGCATACGGTGCGAAATCGACCCAATGCGCCTCGCTTTTGACCCTGGAATTGGCTTCGGAAAAACGGTCGGGCACAATCTCTCCCTGTTGCGCGACCTCGATTCCTTGAGGGTCGCCGACCGACCCCTGGTCCTGGGTGTCTCGCGTAAATCGTTTATTGGCAAAGTCCTGGGGCTCGAAAAGATGGAAGACCGCGATTGGCCCACTGTGGCGCTCACCGCTTACGGGCGCACTCACGGAGCCAATGTCCTCCGGGTTCACGATGTGGCCCCGAATGTTGAGGCAGTCCGAATGATGGAGGCTATTTTATCGCCATGAATTTCGGCCAGCTCATCAGCGCTTATTGGCGGGACCTGCTCGAGATCGTGATTCTCTGGGCCGCCATCTACAACGCATGGATCTTTTTTCGCGGGACCCGCGGCGTAAAGGTCCTGACGGGGCTCGCGGTCCTGCTGCTCTTGATTGCGCTCTGTTCGGAAATCTTTGAGCTGCCGGTGATCAGCTGGCTCTTTCGGAACCTTGTTACATTCCTGACGTTTGCGCT
>JAYUPM010000592.1:0-5753 GCA_043760145.1 Spartobacteria bacterium | reverse complement strand
ATCAACCAGCCCGGTTGATCAGCGGAAAACCAACTGGAACCAATCAATGGCGCGCTTATGAAACTCAACGCATTTGCCCGCCAGCTACATCCCCGGCTCCAGTTCCGGATCGCCCGGGCCAGGCGCTCCGAGGTGATCAATGTATTTGTTACCCTTGAATCGCACGGCATCACTGGATTTGGCGAAGCGTCTCCCAACTCGTTCTATGATGAATCCGCGGAGGGCGTCCTGGCGAAGATAGCTGCGGCTTCCGATTACTTTAGCCGACTGACGATCCGTTCTTTGGAGGATATCGAAAAGACGTGGACCGAGATTTGGCCCATCGTTGCCCCATCCAGGGCCGCCCAATGCGCGCTCGATATCGCTCTCTGGGATTGGTTCGCACGCTTTTCAAATACGTCAGTCACACAGATCGCATGGGGCACCCAACCAATCCCCATCAATACCTTCTGCACTATCGGACTTTCCTCTCCCGATGAACTCGAAAGCAAAGTCCGCGAACTGGTCCGGTTCCCATTCATTAAAATCAAGTCCGACCAACTCGCTGATCTCGCGCCTGTCCGATATATCCGGGACCGATCCGAAGCTGTTCTCGCGATCGACGCCAATTGCGCATGGGGTGATGTTGACTTGAGCTCGATCATCCAGCAATTACGCGCCCTTGATGTCGCGTTTGTCGAACAGCCGCATTCTCCGGGCGCGGAATCCGATTACCATCAAATCGGTGTCCCGATATTTGCGGACGAAAGCTGCGTCTCAGAGTCAGACATCGAGGCGGTTGCCAGAGTGTATGATGGATTCAATATCAAGCTGGTAAAATGCGGCGGCATCACTCCCGGGTTGCGGATGTGCAGGCGCGGCCGGGAACTCGGACTCAAAACAATGGTCGGCTGCATGCTCGAGAGCAGCGTTCTGATTGCAGCAGGCGCTGTGATTGCCCAAAAGACCGACTATGCCGACCTCGACGGCGCATGGCTTCTAAAGGACGACCCGTTCCGCGGCTGGCGGTTTGTGGAAGGAGTGCTTCATCCCCCACCCCTCCCCGGCCTCGGGATTGCGCCGATTCGGCCTCTCGAATAGCTGTAGCCAGCGTCGTGGATGCGCTTATGGTTGCTGTAAAATGACAGATGTATTCACCAACGAAAAGCGCTCCTTGGTTATGTCGGCGATCCGTTCACAGGAAAATCGTGATACGGAGTTGGCCTTGGTGACCATCTTCAAACGGAATCGCATCACGGGGTGGCGGAGGAATGTTCCGCTGCCGGGGAAGCATGACTTCGTTTTCTGGCGTGCGAGATTGGGTATGTTTGTTGACGGTTGCTTTTGGCATGGGCGTCCGCTGCACGGCCGCACGCCCAATAGCAATCGCGAATATTGGATGCCAAAACTAGCCCGCAACTGCGCCCGCGATTTCGCTGTTACCCGGGAATTGCGACGCCGTGGGTGGCGCGTGATGCGTATGTGGGAGCATGCGCTGCACCACCCGGAACGCATCGCAGCCCAGTGCCGCAGAACATTATTACGGTCAGCGGTAGTATCGGCGCTTGAGCCGCACCGCAGTCTGCGCTCTGTTGATCATACGCTATGAACTTTACAACCCTCGAACTGTGTGCCGGCGGCGGCGGGCAAGCTCTCGGTCTCGAAATGGCGGGATTTCATCATTCTGCAGCGGTCGAATACGAGCCACAATTTTGCACAACCCTCCGTACAAACCGGCCGCATTGGAATGTCATACAGCAAGACATTCGCAACCTTCGGCCTCAGGACTTTACCGGGTTGGATTTACTCGCAGCAGGAGTTCCCTGCCCGCCTTTTAGCATCGCTGGCAAACAGCTTGGGAGTGACGATGAGCGTGATATGTTTCCTGCGGCACTGGCATTAATCGAGGGTGCGCGTCCGCGCGGTGTCTTGTTTGAAAACGTGCGAGGATTGGCATCCGAAAAGTTCTCTGACTATCGCCGCAAGCTCTTGGAACGTCTCTCAAGGCTTGGTTACCAGCCAGAATGGAGAGTTTTGCAGGCCGCCGATTACGGGGTTCCGCAGCTCCGCCCGCGCTTTATCTTGGTTGCGCTGCGTCCGCGCGATGCGGAGTGTTTTCGCTGGCCATCTCCGCTTGCTAAACGGCTAACAGTCGGAGAGACGCTCGTTGATCTAATGGGAACCAACGGCTGGCGGGGTGCTGAGGCGTGGGCGCTGCGTGCAAATCGCATCGCGCCGACAATTGTCGGGGGATCTAAAAAGCACGGCGGACCTGACCTCGGCCCCACACGAGCCAAACGCCAATGGAGTGAGCTTGGTGTCGATGGAATGGGCATCGTCGATGAGGCTCCCGGTGAAGCATTCAGCATTGATGGGGTGCCTCGGTTGACGGTTCGCATGGTGGCCCGAATCCAAGGCTTTCCCGACAACTGGCATTTCACTGGCAAGAAAACCATCGCCTACCGACAGGTCGGCAATGCCTTTCCTCCCCTCGTTGCCCAGGCTGTGGGCCGATCCATTCAATCGGCATTCAAGAAACAATTCAGCTACGTGGACATCCCAATCGAATCTGCCATGGAATTGGAATTGCGCCTCCTTGAAGAACCATCCAAGGCGCGCCGACCAAAAAAAGTTCGGAAGAGTTAAGCCTCGATTTCTTCCGTGCGAGGGTATGGGATAAGGGCAATCCAAAAATGCAACCGATGGCTTTTAGATCTACGATGGTCGATGGACGCCCTGTAAAATTACCGGGAAATCGGGAGCAGTAAGGAATAACGCATGCCGCGCAGAATCCAATTCTCTACTCGTTGCAAACAAGAAAGGGTGGCGCCGGGCTTATGAATTCGCCAACTGACATTGACGACGAAATGGAAGCCGTTTGCTCTGACATTCGCAAACTGGATCCTCAGAGTATTCGCACAGCGCAGGTTCTTCGGAATACCCTTGATCAGCTCTATGATGGCCAGCGCACCGGCCGCTATCGATGGGATCAACTATTCAAAACCGAGAAGACGCACTGTGGAACCCTCGTCGAGATCAACCTGCATCGCGAATTCAGTTTTCAGAATGGCATTAATCTCGACTACAGAATCGCAGGGGTTGAGGTGGACTGCAAATACTCGCAATCACTCAACAGTTGGATGATCCCCCCCGAAGCTCACGGTCACTTATGCCTGTTAATATGGGCAGAGGATCAAAGTTCCAGGTGGAGCATGGGGATTGTCCGGGCAAGCCCCAACTGTTTGAACATCGGAACGAATAGAGATAATAAAGCTACGCTTAACGCGGCTGGCCGTTCCGCAATCAGATGGATATTTCGTGAACAATCATTGCCTCCAAACATTCTGTTGCAACTCGATAGAGAGATCGTCGATAGAATCATGCAGATGCGCTCAGGACAGAAACGTATCAACGAACTCTTTCGCAATACACTTGGGATGCGGGTCGGGCGTGGAGTGATTTCAACCGTGGCCCAGCAAGCTGATTACATGAAACGGGTTCGCGGAAATGGCGGGGCTCGCACAGCCCTCTTGCCAGAAGGCATTGTGATTCTCGGCCAATACAAATCCCATTGTGCAATCGCCCGCCAACTCGGGGCCAGCGAACCCGGTCCAGGAGAATCAATTCCACTCAGGCTCGCTCCGGCCAAGGTTGGCGATCCGCGCACTGTCCACATTGATGGGAGAGCATGGAGGGTTGCCATGGACCGCGATCCGCATGTCCGTGCTCCGAAGCTCCCAAGAATCTAAGTTCTCGATCATATTGATGTTTTCCGGGGGCGAATTATTTATAGAATGGCGTTTACTATTTTACATCGGATCAGTGGGCATTGACGTTAATTGGAGGCAATGCTGATGTTACAACCGGGATTGGAATTCACTCCCGGCACCTTTTACAACGTCGTAATTTTCCCTTTCACAAATCCATCCGGCCCTTAATTTGGCGGCTGTGCCTTCTGTGACTGAGCCCGACCGTGGATTGGCAATTGCCGCCGTTGCGCGGCATTTGCGAGAGAACCCGTTTGCAGTCGAATCATGGCCGCCGGGGCATCGAGAGATATCATTTGTTGATTTGCTGGAGCGGCATGCGCCGAATCTTGGTGCGGAACTCAAACAGTCGATGCTTCTTGCGGAAGCGCTCTTCTCGGTCCCGATCGTTGCGATCGCCGGGTTGAACGACCAGGGGAAATCTTCATTGGTTGCTTCCTTTCTTTCCCCGGAAGGCGCCACCCGGGTGCTCCGCGGCACCTCCACAAAACAGGCGACCTTCCGATTCACCCTATGGCTTCCAGCTTCATGGAATCAGGATCCACACTTGCATCAGGTTCTGAACCAGGCGTTCGCGGGCGTTTTCGGTTACGCCCCTGAGCCGCTCCCGATGGATCCGGAGGCTGCTTTCGCCGCGCAGAATGCCAGCCAGTCTTACGGTGTCCCTTTGATTGCATGGGACTCGCGCCTGGATGAACTCAAGATCGGTCTCCTGGATTGTCCCGACATTCAGAAGTGTCCGGCGGGCGCTGACTCGTCTGTCGCAGACCTCCGTTTTGATCTGTTGCGAAAGGCAGCCCGTGTGTGTGCCGCAACTTTTTTAGTCTTGCGCTACGAGAACGCTACCACCCGCGAGTTTCGGAAGATTATCCAAGCGTTCCCGGGCAACTTGCATATCTATGCGTTCAATCAGATCCGCAATTTGCCCGCACACGAGGCGCTGGCGGAAGTTCGTGAGGCACTCGCGCTCCCGCCCGATGCACTCTGCTATGGCGCGTATGATTATGAATTGCGCAGATATGAAAAATACACGCCTTCATGGGATCCGAACCTCCGGGCGTCTGCCACAGGCGGGACTTCGTTTCCTTGCTTCTTCCAACTGACGGATAACTCGGCGGAGAGTGTCCCGGATCAGATTAGCGAGGAACGCGCGCTCCATCGCCTGGCCAGGACCCTGGATCGGCAGGCGTTGGTCCGCGACTTGCATATTGAAACGCAGAGTCATTTTCGGGAATTGGTCGAGGAGGGCCTGGGCAGAGTGATTAAAGGGATGGAGGATCAGGAGCGGAGACTCGGAGCCGCGTGCAGACAGGTTTGGGAAAGCTGTCACGACTCGTTAAGCGGCGTTGACGGGCAGCGCATCATCTTGAGCGCGGACATGGCGCAAGATTTCGCCGATGCAATCATCCGCTGCGGTCCATGGTATATCAAGGGACCGCTCTGGGCCAAGGCCACGCTATTTTCTGGGGCCGTGAAGATCGCCGATTTCGGACGCGCGCTCACGCCTGTGGCGGTGGCTCGATTCGGGCGGATGATCAGCCTTGCGACGTCGAAAGTGAAATCGAACCTGATCAAGCCCAAGCCGGCCGAGGAAAGCATTCCCACTGTTTTCGCACGCCGCCTCACGACGCGGTGGCGAACCTCGGGGCATCCTGTCGATGAAGCCGAAATTAGCATCCTGACAGAACGTCTCTTCAAGCGCTTCAATGACGTGGGGCTCAAGAATCTGCCGAGAAAAAAATGGGATGAGATTGCGCATGCATTTTGGAAACAGGCGCCTCGAGGCAAAGCCGCCCTTACGACTGCGATAAGTCTGCTCGCAGCGCTGGGATTACTAATTTACACAGCACTCGAACCTGTCGGGGGGACAGTCCTGATTTCATTTGCAATCGGAAAGGGGTTATTGGCGCTCACGGTCAAAGAGCTATTTGTTGCCGCGGGCCTTGGCGCCCTCGTTGGCACCGCGTGTGCCATAGGTCTTCAGAAGCATCTTGAAGCCGATCTCGG
>JAYUPM010000591.1:0-2343 GCA_043760145.1 Spartobacteria bacterium | reverse complement strand
ATCCACGCGCTGGAAAGCGGTCATGGCGTCAGTCGCGATGTTGATGTGGATTCATGAATCTAATCTTCGCGCCCCAAGCATGGGAGGATTACCTCTATTGGCAGGGCAATGACCCAAAAACGGTGACGCGGATTAACCAGCTCATCAAAGACATCGTCCGCAATCCATACGATGGCATCGGTAAACCTGAACCGCTGAAGCACGCATTTAGGGGTTACTGGTCGCGCCGCATCGATTCGGAACATCGGATTGTCTATAAAGTAATTGAAGGGTCCATTTTGATCGCCCAGCTTCGGTATCACTATTAAAGAGGCATCCTTCATGCAAACCAACCCGCTTCGCACTTCTGGAGAAACATTTCGCCGCTTGAGAAGCCAAATTCTATAGCGGGAGAAATATAATCTGCCCGATTGCTTCATCGGGAGTAGACGCCGACGCAATCATCTCCAGATCGCTCACGCACCGGCCAATGGAAACGTGCTGTTGATGCGCATAAACGATCGTAGCAAAGGGGAGTCCGGCTCGTTGACCAACGAACGCCTTCCGCGAGAAAATCTGAGTCGCGTGTGAAGACGACGCGCCCCACCTCCGCGACCCGATCAAGCAAAGCCGGATCCACCATCTGCGCTGCACCGTCCTCCTGAGCTGTAAGCACATCCACGCCGTGCCGTCTCAGCGCCCGCGTGATGGCCGCCGGCACATTCACATCCATATAAAGCGCAAGGCTCACTTCGCGGACTTGGCCTGGCGGAGCCGCCGTTGCAGCGGCGATTCGCCAAGCTCCGCCCTCCACTCCCCTATCTCCCTTTCCCGCAGCAACATATCCCGCTCGAACTCAGCCTGATGGTCATAGAAGAACGCGAGCGCCGCGTGAATCTGGGCTAGCGTCAAGTGCGGAAGCTGTTCGTGAATGGCCTCAGCGCTCCAACCGTAGGCGAGATGATCCAGAGCAATTTCAACGACTTTGACATTCGTATTGTCGACCCAAGCCACGCCCTGATCATCACGGAGAATGTGCGAGGAGGGTTCGGCGATCAATGGCATGGCCCCGACTATAACGCATCGCGCCTTCTTGGCAAAGCCGCTTTAATCAACGAACGTGATCCGCGCTCTTTTGTCTCGCCCCACCCACGCCCGCCGCCTAGAACGGCGCTCCGTTTTCTATGGATACCGCCAACCGCGTGCTCCGTGTCGGCTTGCCCTCGGGCAGCTTGCAGGAGCCAACCTTCGCCCTATTTGCCAAAGCCGGTTTCAATATCTCCGGTGCAAGCCGCAGTTATAAACCGGCTGTGGATGATCCTGAACTGGTGATCCGCCTGCTCCGGGCCCAGGAAATCTCGCGTTACGTCGAACACGGGTTCCTCGACTGCGGGTTGACCGGCAAAGATTGGATCGAGAACAATGGCTCGGACGTCGAGCGCCTCTGCGAGATGATCTTTTCCAAGACCAGCAGTCTGCCAACCCGCTGGGTCATCGCGGTCCCGGAAGATTCGCCGATTCAAAAAGTCGAAGATCTCCAGGGCAAAGTCATCGCCACCGAAGCCGTCGAGTTGACCCGCCGTTACCTCGACCAGCACGGAGTCTCGGCATGCGTCGAATTTTCGTGGGGCGCAACCGAAGTCAAAGTGCCAGACCTTGTCGATGCGATTGTCGATGTAACCGAAACCGGCTCCTCGTTGCGGGCCAATAACTTGCGGATATTGGCGACCATCATGGAATCCGCGCCTCAATTTATTGCGAATAAAGCGGCGTTCCAAGACCCGTGGAAGAAGCAGAAGATCGAGATATTGGTGCTGTTGTTAAAGGGCGCGCATGCGGCGCGGAACATGGTGGGATTGAAGATGAATCTCCCGGAAAAATCGCTCACGCAACTGCTGGCGACGCTGCCTGCCTTGCGCAATCCGACAGTGGCCCACCTTGCCCAAGCGGATTGGGTGGCGGTCGAAACGATTCTTGATGAACGAGTGGTGCGCGAAATCATCCCGCAACTCAAAGCCTTGGGTGCTGAAGGGATCATCGAGTATCCGCTCAACAAAGTGGTTTACTGAAATCAGAAATTCCCATTGCCGAGGTGGGGGATTCGTGGTTTCCTCTGCCCCCCCAATCGCAAAGCCACGTAAAAATCGAATATCCTCATGGGTTCACTTAAAAAGAGACGAAAAGCCAAAATTGCCAAGCACAAGCGCCGGAAGCGGATGAAAGAAAACCGCCACAAGAAGCGTTTGCGCTACAAGTCGTAAGCGATAGGGTCCGGGGATGAGATTGTTCCGGCAGGCACCCCGTTCTTGGCCTGGAACATTTCTCGTCCCTGCGATGGTGACGATGGTGGGAGCCGTGCTCTTG
>JAYUPM010000590.1:0-2345 GCA_043760145.1 Spartobacteria bacterium | reverse complement strand
AGGTCGGAGGTCGGAGGTCGGAGGTCGGAGGTCGGAGGTCAGAGGGCGGAGGTCGGAGGGCGGAGGGCGGGGAACTGATCACTGATTACTGATTACTGCTTCCCCGTCCCCGACTCCCGACCTCCGATTTTTATCCGATCAGGAATGGAGCCGGGTCTTTAATCATGGCACCGAGCATTCGGCCCGTCGAACGGTTCATGGCCGTAAGTTCTTCGTGTTCGGAGGAAATAATATAATCGCAGGCCAACGCAAAATCGAGGGAGCTATCAGTCTCGGCATTTTCACCGTCGCAATCTGTGAGCTTGCTGACGAAGTGGGCTTCATATTTTCGCTTAGCCCATGCTTCCCTCAGGTTCAAACACACTGAACGCGATGACCGCCTGATCTGGCTGGTCAAGGCATAGCGCTCCTCTGCAGGGAATTGTTTACTCAGGTCAAAAACGTCCATAGCGAGCTGATAAGCAATTTTGTAAACCTCAAGATCTTTGGCCGATTCGATTCTCATGTGTTTTTCTCCGACCTCCGACCTCCGACCTCCGACCTCCGACCTCCGAGGACGAGGACGAGGACGAGGACGACCCGCCGCCCGACCTCCGACCTCCGACCTCCGCCCCTCCCTCACCTCCCTCGGCCGGCAAGCATCGTGTGAATGGTTTTCAAAATGATGCTGACGTCCAGGCGGAGGGAGAAGTATCGGATGTAATAGAGGTCATATTGAAACTTCTCAACCGCATCACTTCCGCTGTCCCCGTAGCGGAAGTTTACCTGGGCCCAGCCAGTGATCCCCGGCGTTACTAGGTGTCGCAGATGATAGTTCGGGATTTCCCGCTCGTAGATTTCGGAGCACTTGACCCATTCGGCGCGGGGCCCGATGAGGCTCATTTGCCCGACCATGACATTCCAGAGTTGCGGGAGTTCATCAAGTCGACTCATGCGCAATAATCGGCCCAGCCGGGTAATGCGGGAGTCCCCTGCCCGGGTATAAATATCGCCATCGTTCTCATGCATTGTCCTAAATTTATACATGATAAAGTGGCGGCCATCGCGCCCGACGCGCTCCTGGCGAAAGATCGCCGGACCACGGCTCTCCATTCGGATCAGCAGGCAGAGAGCCAGTAGAAACGGGCTCAGGAGGAGGAGCGCGCAAATGGAGAAGCCGAGGTCGAACAGCCGCTTGAGATGGGTAAATACTGAGCCGCGGGCCAATCGGAACTCACAGTCAAAAAGCCATTCCGGGCCAACAGCCTGGATATTGACGCGGCGCCAATGTTGTTCGTGAAAGGCTTCGACAGTATAAACCGGGATATCTGAGCAATGGATTTGAATCAGGCGATGAAGCATCGAAGGAGATATCTGGGACGGTTCGCAAGCGAGCAACACGGCGGTGAAACGTGCCTCCGCCTGGGCCAGTAAAGCCTCCGCATTATCCGCAATGACCGGCGACTCGGGCCCGTCTATGAACAAGTTTTCTGGTTCGGGCGCCGGATTTACAAACTCAAGTTTCCAATTGAGCTTTGATTCACAGTAATCGTGATAAAAGCGGCGGGCCTCATCGCCAGCCCCCAGGACAAGGATCGAGTTGGCGGCGCGGTGATCGCGCCAGGAGGCTCCAAGGAGGCGCCGGACATAAATTGAGGGAATCCCAAAGACCGCAAAGATCATTGGAAGAAACAGCCGACTCGGTTTGACGGCCTCGTGGTAGCTTGAGAACAGGTAAGTAAAGAAGGTTGCGCAGAGCGCCGCAGCGATCATAGCGATTAGATGCTCACTGAAGTAACTCAGACTCAGAAAATCGGTCCGCCGATCATAACCGCCCACCAGATAGAGAGCCACCAGCACGACCAGTGGTGAAAGAATTATAAATGAGAAATCGAGCTGGCTGTAATGAATGACCCAAATCGTCAGCCTCATCGCCAGGATCCAAATCAGGAGATCCGAAAAAATTAAAAGCCCCGACCCAAAGCGTTCAGATAAGGAGCGGGTCTTTGGAACAATCCGCATCCCGGAAAGTCCTGGAAGCGGATCAAAATTGTGAGCCGCTGAAGGTTTGCCTGGATAAGTCGGGTTCATGCTGTTGCGGGCGGGACGCTGCCGCTAGATCGTGACAGCGACGTCCGTCGCTTATCTGTGCTGATATCCAATCGACCACAGGCTCCTATCGCCGCCGTTGTCTCCGATACGGAGTCCGAGACCCCCGGGGCAACTCCGACGCAAATCAGATTCACCCAGGATTGCAGCGATTGCCGCCGATGCTCGGATGCATCCAAGGGCACGACCTCACTCTTAGACCCGCTTACTTGCAGCAACCGCAGCCATTGCGCAATCTCCGCAACCTGGCCGGGCGC
>JAYUPM010000589.1:0-5778 GCA_043760145.1 Spartobacteria bacterium | reverse complement strand
CAAAGCCGAGGCGCTGGCCCTGGTCGATCAACTCGGGGACGCCATCACTTTCTACAAGCTCGGGCTCCAGCTTTTCATGAGCGAAGGCTATTTCGAGTTGGTCGAGGAACTTAAAGGCCGCGGAAAAAAAATCTTCGTGGATCTCAAATTTTTTGACGTCCCGGAGACGGTCAAAAATGCGGTCGCCAACTTGAGCACGCGCGGCGTGGAATGCTGCACGGTTCATGGGAGCCAGGCGATTTTGGAGGCTGCGGTCCAGGCCAAGGGGAGTATGAAATTGCTCGCCGTCACTGTCCTTACGAGCCTCGACCGGGGCGACCTCGATGATCTCGGGTTCCAATGCGACGTCGAGGAGCTCGTCTATTCCCGAGCTAAACGCGCCCTCGCCTTGGGCTGTGATGGTGTGATTTCCAGCGGCCTCGAAGCCAAACGACTCCGGGGAGAACTCGGCCCCAAACTGCTGATCATCACCCCCGGCATTCGCCCCGTCGAAAATCGGCCGGTTGATGATCAAAAACGGACCGTGACAATTACCGATGCTTTTCTTGGAGGCGCGGATTACGTGGTGATCGGCCGTCCGATCCGGCAGGCAGCGGATCCGCGGGCCAAAGCGTTGGAACTTCAGGCAGAGATCGCTGCGCTTTTCGAATCGGCCATGTGAGCGGATATCCCCCAAAACTCCAGGCAATCGTCTCGTTGTTTGAAGGGATGTCAGGAAGGATAGGAAGGGCGGGTTCTTTCCGGCTCATCGGGCTAAGGATTGCCTGATCCGCCCGTTACGGCCCGAAGAGATCCGGCAGTCAAAATTCTCCTATATGGCTTGCCTAATTATCAGAGTATAGGATCGTCAAAGTATGAAAATTACGGTGGAAATTCCTGAAAAGGATTTGAGGGACATCATGCGCTTTTCCGGGGAGAGGAAGAAAGGACCCGCCATCGCCAAGTTCCTCGCCTCCGAGTTGATGCTGCGGCGGCGCCGGGAACTTTCCGAGGACGTGATGTCGGGGAAATTCAGCGCCGAGTTTCCGGACTGGAAAGAGACACGCCGTCTCGATCGGAAGGCCAATCCATGGAACACCTGATTGATTCGTGCGTCTGGATTGATCATCTGCGTCCCGCCACTCCGGCTTCGATTCGGGAAATCGCGCACGAAGCTGTCAACCGACCGGAGGCGGTAATCTGCGAGCCCATTTGGTTCGAGTTACTGCGGCTCTGCTCCAAGGCGGCGCGCAAGGGAATCGAAGCGAGGCTCTCGACTTTGCCAATGCTCGAGACGCCAGCCGAGCTTTGGAGAGACGCCACCGCTTTCGGGCAGCGATGCAAGGACGCAGGGATTCACGCCGGTTTTTCCGACCTCCTCATTGGGACAATCTGCCTGTATCACGGCGCCACTCTGGTCACCTTTGACAGGCAGTTCTGTGCGTTGGCGAAGATCATCGGGTTCGAGACGGAGCTGCTGGCGCACCCTTCCTGAAGAGGAGTGCAAAGCGCTAAGGCTCTGGCCCAACAGAGTGATTGCGGGCACTTTGCACTGCCTCAACCCCCCTGGCGGCGGCCGCTTTGGCCTCGGGCGGGGCGCTTTTTCTTGAAGGTAATCGGCGCTTTTTTTCTCGGGACCGGCTCGTCGTCTTTGGACGCTTTGCCTTTGCCACGGCCAGGCGCTGGATTGCGCGAGTTATCGTGACGGGCCGCTTTTTGTTCGCGGGGCCGGAGATGGATCAGAAGCGGGAGGCCGGTGTATGGCGTGACCTCGCGGATCTGTGCCTCGATGTATCGGCGGTAACTGTCTACGAGCAGTTTTTCGTCATTGCAGAAAAGGATTATCTCCGGGATCGGGATCGGTGAACGGGTCCGGGCATCGGCCTGGGTGCCGTAGAGGACTTTGAAACGTCGCCCACTTTGCAGCGGGGAAGGATGCTTGGTCATGGCTGTGCCGAGCAATCTGTTGAGGGGGCCGGTCCCGATCCGGTTGTGGGATTCGTTGCGGATCCGCTCAATCGTCTTGAAGATCCGAGTCATCTCGGCGCCGGTCTTGGCCGAGGCGAGAAGGACGGGGGCGTAATCGAGGAAGAATAACTGGGCGCGGACCTCGTCGAGGAATTCGTTGAGCGACTCCTTGTCGTCGGTCTTATCCTTGATCAGATCCCATTTGTTGACGGCAACGACGCACGGTTTGCGGGCCTCATGAATCAAGCCGGCGATTTTTTTGTCCTGGGCCGTGACACCGACAGAAGCATCGATGACAAGCAGACAAAGGTCCGCCCGGCGGATGCTCGACTCCGAGCGCATCACGCTGAAGACCTCGACTGACGTGGAGACCTTGCCCCGGGGCCGGATGCCGGCGGTGTCGATGAGGATGTAAGGATTGCCGTGCCGTTCGTATGGGATGTCGATGGCATCGCGGGTGGTGCCAGGGATGTCGCTAACCATCGTGCGCTTATCCAAAAGGATGGCGTTGGTGAGCGAGGATTTGCCGACATTGGGCCGGCCCACGATCGCGATCTTGACCGGCTGCGAGGTGAGCTCCGGCTCGGGCTGGGCCGGAGGCAAAAGGCGCTCGGCCCATGCCACCAATGGCTCAATGGCCCGGTTGTGCTCGGCGCTGATTGCGATGTGGTTGGGAAAACCGAGCTGGCTGAACTCGGCGGCATTGGGCGCGTGCTGATCGACGTCGATCTTGTTTACGACAAGGATCACCGGCTTGCCGACACGGCGCAATTGAAGGGCGAGTTCGCGGTCAAGCGGGTTGAGGCCGTGCTGGCCGTCCACCACAAAGAGCAGGACGTCCGCGGTCTCGATCGCGATATCGACTTCGGCATGGACCTGGTCGGTAAAACTTGCATCGACGTTGCTTCCAATTCCGCCCGTATCAAAAATCGTGAACGGATAATTGCCCAGCTTGCACTTGGTGGCGATTCGATCCCGGGTGACGCCGGGCTGATCGTGGACAATGGAAATCTTGCGGCCCGCGAGCCGGTTAAAAAGGGCGGATTTGCCGACATTAGGCCGGCCGACAATAGCAACGATGCGTTCAGACATTTGGATTAAGAGTTATCAGGGGACGGGATCGCCGTGGCCTTTGGCCTGGAGTTGGCCAATTCCATCGACAACGTAACCTACACCGGAAATGACCGTGAACAGCCCAGCAAAAATGACGGTGACGTCAATCCACAAGAGGGCTGCTCGCTGGGGTAACCATTCGATGGGTTGGCGCAGAAAATCAAATTGAAGCATCGCTAGGGTAATAGCGATCATTTGCATGACAGTCGCGATTTTGCCGCTCCAGCTCGGGTTCACATCCACGGAGCCATTGAGATGCCTGAGCATGGTGGCCCCCGTGACCAGTATGAGATCGCGGGCAATGACGAGGACCGGGAACCAGATGGGGAATGCGTTGCTCCAATTGCTGAATGTCAGGGTGAGGAGCGCTGCAAGGAGCAGCCCCTTGTCCGCAATCGGATCGAGGATCGCCCCGAGCCGGCTTCGCTGGTTGTAGTGGCGGGCGATGTATCCATCGATCCCGTCGCTCGCGGCGGCGCCAATAAACAGGGCGATCGCGCACCATCGTTGCCACTCCTGCGGATCCCCAGCGAGGACCCCTTGGCCGTAATAGATCGCCACCAGGACGAAGAACGGGATCATGACGATCCTCGTAATGGTGATTTTGTTGGCGGTCGTCATGAACCCGCCAGAAAAGCGGAAAGCGGAAAGCGGAAAGCGACTAGAAGTTCCAGGTCAGGCCGAGGGATGCGCCGGCGGATTGATACGAAGCCCGGTTCTGAGTCGAATCGTTATCCACAAAGTTCCCGCTGACATTGCCGAAGAGGTGGGGATTGAATTCGTAAGTCACACCCAGAATCACGATGTGCCGTGAATCGCGCCGATCGACCTCTTCGAAGTCGGAGTATTGATGGGAATAGACGATCTGGCCGGAAAGCTGGGGGCGGATTTGATGAGTGAGCCCGAGGACGGTCTTGCTTACATTGCGTGTATCGATGCCGGGGTCGGTGTAGTAATGGCTGAAGCTGAAGCCGACAAATGCGAGTGAATTGCCTTGATTGAAGGAGACGCCCCAATCGGTTCCAAGGTTGACCCCAACCGCCTGGGTAATGAGATCCCCGTTGTCGAAGCTGTCGTAACGATAAGGTTCCGCCCCGACGTAAATTCTTGGGAGATTCGGCTTGGGCCGCCAGTCCAGGGTGGCAGTGGCGCCATATCCCGCCATCGATTGCTCATCGTAGCGCGAGTAAAGGACGCTCTCGACGTGCGCTTCCAAATCGAAGGTCACGGTTTTGCTGAGCTTGGCATTCATGCCCCCTTGGACGGTGGGGAAAAAGAGAACATCGCCGCTGCCGTGGTTGCCGGAGACCTGGGCGTTGCTGGTGTAATCCACATGGGTATTGACGTTTGCGCGGAAATTCACCGCCTTTTCCGTGCTCTCATTAATCTCGCCCAAATCCTCAACTTCATCAGCACTCTGCCCGGAAGCACTGCTTTCCATGGAGTAGATGCTTTTTCCGTTAGCGGAATTTAACGGCGCAGCAAGCCCGATAACCATCCATACGATACAATTTGCGAGGTGCAGTGTTTTCATTAGTTCTTGGATTTGGTTGTGTTCGCGGCACTTGTCGGGGTTGTCCCGTCCACGCGTGTTCTTGGCGGCTTGATCACGGGTGCAGCCGGAGTGTGTTGCTCGACCTGCTTTACGGGGGCCTGTCGATCTGGAAAATTGCGCTTCAGGCCGCCGGGATGATTTTGCGCACGCTCAACGGTGTCGATGCTGGAGGGGTCTGAAGGCTTCCGGGTGGGTGAGGGGAGCGGATCGACTCCGGGAAGCAGTCCGTTGAAATTCATCAGCTTTCCATCGTTTGTTTTGCGTGGGTCGAATGGGGAAATGCTGATCGAACCATCCCGGTTGCGGCGGGCGAATTGCCCGGCCCGCACCTGGCGACCGTCGGGTTTCAAGGTCACCACGCCTTCGATAACTGCGATCGTATTTTCAGATACCTTTCCCACGGTGCCGGTGATGGCAGCCGTCAAAGTGGGAGTTTTGATCGTCCCGCCGCCCGAACCCTTTGGGACATAAAAAATGAACGATCCTTTTTCCAAGGCGAGAGTCCGGCTCGCGGCATCGAATGAGAAGACTGTATTTTGTCCGATCCGGACGACCGAGCCATCCTCATATTGCAATTCCGCGCGGGCAGCGGTCCTGGTAAAAAGGAAGTTATTGGAACGGACGATGTCCGATACAGCTGCAGTGCGGCGGGGTGCGTCACCGGCATTGATGGAGCCATAAGTCACCGAGTTTTCCACCTGCGTCACGGTTGCCTGTGTGAACGCCTTTGCAGCGCCGGCATTATGGGATGGGAATAGAGCCAGCGCTAGAAGCAGCAAGGCAGGGATCTGACAACGGGAGAGGGAGGGGTAGATCACGGGATTAGTTTTTTTTTGTTTGGCGCAAGCGAGTCAAGCGCGGGTTTGGAGAGATTGTATGACGAAACGATTTTATTTCTTCGGGCCGGTAACGTTTGGAGCGCGGGTATCAGGTGGCGGGCGCACCGGGGGCTTGGGCGTGTTGCTTGGATGGTTCGGCAGCGGGGTCGTGACGGTCGGGATGGTCGGGATGGTCGGGATGGTCGGAGCAGGTTTCGCGCGTTCCGGCGCAATGGGGCGTTTCCCCGGAACATTGGAGACTACAGGACGCTTGGTCGTGGGCGCCGGGGTTTGGCCGGTCCCGGGAAGCAGCCCATTGAAATTCATGAGCTTCCCGTCGTTTGC
>JAYUPM010000588.1:0-2354 GCA_043760145.1 Spartobacteria bacterium | reverse complement strand
GGAGGATCCTCGCAAGCCAGTTCCCCTTCTTTTCACCTTGCTGGGATTGGGCATACTTGATGAGGCCGATCGCGGTGGAATACTGCGGGTTTTCAAAGGCCGACATGATCCCGCTGACGGTATGGGCATGGGTAAGATGCGCCGGCATTCCAAATACCTCCTCCGCCAGGCGATCAATCCCCTTGAGCAATGAACACCCCCCAGTAAGCAGGACCCCGGCACCAAGGTAGTGCAGATAGTTGCATTCCTCCAGGTCGCGCCGGAGCAATTCAAAAGCTTCGCGCACCCTGCAATGGATGATTGTGTTAAGCATCTCGCGCTCGATCTCGCGGCCGGCGAATCCGTTTTCGTCCTTGAGCACCACGGTATTGCCGGGCATCGATTCACCGAGGATGACGCTGCCTTCTTCGATCTTGAGTCGTTCGGCGCGGGCCATCGGGATCCGCAGGCCGAGGGAGATATCGTTGGTGATGTGATCCCCGCCCACTGAGAGACAACCGCTCTGCTTGAGGACGCCATCGACAAAAACCACATAGCTGCTTGTCCCGCCGCCTATATCGATGACAAGGGCGCCCAGGTTTTTCTGGCTCTGGTCGAGAACCGCCTCTGCGCCAGCCACCGGGGCGAAGACCACGTCATCGACCACCATGTCCAGTTCCTTGACACAGCGCACACTATTCTTGATCCGGGTGCCGATGCCATGAATGACATGGAAATCCGCTTCGAGTTTGCGGCCCATCATCCCGAGTGGGTTTAGGACGCCATCCTGGCCATCGACGTAATAGTGCTGCAAAAGGGAATGAAGAAACACATGGGCTGGAGGAATGGTCACCTCCCCGGCCGCTGCCTGGACATCGAGGAAATCATCCTCGCAAATCTCTTCGCGATCCTCGGGAATATTGACGGACCCGCGGTTATTGAAGCTCTTAATGTGCCCCCCGTTCACGGCAAGAAACACACTCGCAATCATTACCCCACTCTTTTCCTCCGCATCCGCGAGCGCCTCCCGAACGCATTTCCCAGCGGTATCAAAATCAACAATCTCACCTTTGCGGACCCCGCGCGATGGAGCATTGCCAACCCCAAGAATTTTAATTGTCCCATCGGGTCGCGAGGCGGCAACAACGGCGCATACCTTGGATGTTCCGATTTCCAATCCAACGATGATTACTGGGCGAGGCATTAGAGGCGGAAAGGTTTGCGAACGGAATTGGCTGAGGGTTTTTGTGATTTTACTATCGGTTTTACAGACGGCTTTAATGCCCCCGCCACCGGCTTGACTGGGGCGGCTGTGGCTTTGGCGGTGACCGGTTTGACCGTCTTTACTGGAGGTGCTTCGCTCTTTGGCGCGGCAACGACGGGCAAATCCTCGCCTGCGGGAATCGGCGCGTCGGAAAAGGTCACGGGCGTGTTGCGCTCGACGAGCAAATTGACTGTCTGAATCTCGCGGCGCCCCGGCTCAAGGTGATCAAGGATTCGGTTAAGCCGGCCCAGTTGAAGGTCCACGCGATCAAGGCCAAAAGTAATGCAGGCATGATTGCGATCGGTCACCGTCAGGCAGTATCGCTTGGCAAGGTCAATGTTACGGGCCTGGAATCGCGTGCTGTCCGCATTGATCCGCACCAACTCCAGGGCCGCTTGCATCTCAAGCGTCTGCACACGCTGCCCCGGCGCCAGGTTCTCAAGCGCCACGCCCGATATCACCGGCAAGTGCAGATACTCCGGCAAAAATGTTTTCGTCCTCATTACCACACCCCGCGCATCAATAAGAAAGGCACTCTCTGATGTGGACGGATCCTCCTCTTTTTTCGCTGTCAGCCACGCAATGGGACGCCGTTCGATGATCCCGATATTAATCCGATTCGGCATCACCCGCTGGATATCGATGCGATCAATCTGGGGCAACTTGGTGAGGGCCTCCTGGGCCTTGGAGAGGTCGATGGCAAGTATGTTGCGGCCTTCCACAATCCCGGCTGTTGTGAGGATCTGCTCCCTGGTTAATGCGCCATCGGTGGAGACCCGCACATCGGTTAGAAAATAATCCGGGTTCTCCCAGAAGAGCCGGCGAAGCGCTTCCTTGCCGCCGAAGTAACAACCAACAACCAGCGACACCAGGAGAAGAAATTTAAGGCTTAATACAAGGATGGTCTTGTTGCGAATTGCCGTCGCTTTGTCTTTGCGGACAGTGACTTCCAGCAACTGCTGTTTCTTGCTCTGGCTCCCGGAAGAGACACGCTGGTTGCGGACGCGGCTGGTTTTCATAAAAATCGGGCGATGGAAAGTTCGATGATGCGGGCACAGAGTTCGTGGTAACTCATCCCGCGCGCGGCAGCTGCCTCGGGGAGCAGGCTGGA
>JAYUPM010000587.1:0-5788 GCA_043760145.1 Spartobacteria bacterium | reverse complement strand
TTGGCGGCTTGTCAACTGGCAGGGCGCGTCTGACCGGCTTGGTTTCGTCAAAGAATGGTTCGAGCGGGATGGTTTGTCCCCGCGCAAAGTGCGCCGAGGAGGCGAAAATGATGACGGTCAATCCGACCCAATGTTTGCCCTTCATTCCACTTTGTCCGTGGCAAACGCAACGTTCCAAATGCCGGCTTCGCGGCAGATATCGAGGACGGCAACAATGTCTTTGTAACTGGCCTTGTGATCGCCGCGCAGGATGACGGCGTAATCGGGCCAATGCCCGGAGAGTTGTTTCAAGCGATCCAGGAGTTCGTTGCCTCCGACGGGTTTGCGATTCCAGATCACTGTTCCGTCGGATTTAACGTTGAGCACCGTCTGGTTCATGACGGCGGTGGGTTCCTTGCCGCTCTGGGCTGCGGGGACCTTTACGTCGAGCTCCATCTCTTTGCGGGCAAAGCTCCAGGTCACGATAAAAAAGCACATCAACACCAGCAGGATATCGACCATTGGGGCGATCTGGAAACCGATGATGTTTGGACCCGCGCGTCGTCGGAATTTCATGACGTGAGGCTAATACTCGTCGTCGGGGGAGACCCGTGAGGATTCGCGACGTTTGTTATAATTGATGGCGACCAGCCCCAAGATGTGGGCGGAAGCGATTTCGAGATCGGAGATCAGGCTCTGGACCCGGTTGCGGAACAACGAATAGAAAAGCATTGCGATGATCCCGATGATTAGTCCCGAGGCGGTGGCCACAAGAGCCTCTGAAACCCCGCTTGCAAGGAGAATATCGCGCGAGGCGGTCGTGGCCTGGCCGCTTCCCAACACGCCAAAAGAACGGATGATTCCAACAACAGTCCCAAGCAGCCCGATCATCGGGGAGAGCATCCCAATGTCCGCAAGATATACCGTGCGATGTTGCAGCGACGCTGCCTGGCTTTGCCCCTCTGTCTCCGCTATTTCTTTGATCACCTCAAATGGCGCGTTCGGATTTTTCGTCGCGAAATCCAAGGTCCGCTGGACGACGCGCGCGACGGCTTCACTGTGGCGATTGGAGATGGCGAGGAGCCCGAGATAATCGCGCTTTTTCAAAAGAACATCCGCCGTGTTCATGTAATTCGGGGTCAAAATCGAACTCCGCCGCAAGGTAAAGAGATATACGATTACCAGCATCCCGGTGAGGACGGAAAGAAATGCAAGTGGGATCATCGTCCAGCCACCCGATTGGACGAGGGTCCAGAGCTTGACCGGATCCAGCACCGTTTCTGACTTTGGCGCCCCGGGCGATTTAATGGCGAAAGATTTTTCGAGCGGCTGGCCAGTTGCCGGGCTGGTTTCGGAGCGGGCTGGTGTTGTGGGGGGCTTCGCGGTCCCACGCCCTGCGGCAGGTTCCTGGGCTGCGAGTGTGGCGCTGTGGATGAGGACAGCCAAAAAAACGGCGACGATTTTCATTAAATTCGGGCCGATATAGTAACCACCACCTTTTGAGATGCAACCGTGAGGAAAGGATGAATTATGAAGTCATATAATTCATCCCTCATAATTCATAATTCATCCTTCATAATTCATCCTTTCTCCGCTCCCCATGTCTCTTTCCCACGAAAAAACCGATTTCCGCATCAAGCTGCGTGATGTCCCCCATAAACCGGGGGTTTACCTCATGCGCGACCGGCTGCACCGGGTGATTTACGTTGGGAAAGCCCGGGATTTGCGAAAGCGGGTGGGCCAATATTTCATGGCCTCGCGGAAAATGACGGCCGATCTGAAGACGCGCGCCTTGATCGACAGTATCTGGGATTTCGAATGGCATACGGTCAATAGCGAGCCCGAGGCGCTCCTGCTCGAAGGCCGTTTGATCAAGGAATTCCGGCCCCGATACAACATCAGCTTTCGCGACGACAAGCGGTTCCTCCTTGTTAAAGTCGATATGCGGGACGACTGGCCGCGGTTTCGGCTGACCCGGCTTAAAACCGACGAGGGCGCCCGTTATTTTGGGCCGTTCGCCAATGCCGGCGCGCTTCGACAGACCCTGACGTTTATGCGCAAAAAATTTGGGGTCCTGACTTTTGGACGCGGCAACCCGACTGAGCGCGAACTTAAGTCGTCCACGTATCAGGTCCCCAGCAAACTGAGCGCGCTGACGTCCGAACAATATCGGGAACGAGTGGAACAAGCGTGCGAGATGCTTACCGGCGAATCGAAGGAGGCGCTCTCCCATCTCGAAGAGGAAATGAAGAAAGCAGCGACGGCTTTGGATTTCGAGCGGGCTGCCGAATTGCGGAATATCCTCAAGGATCTCCGTGAAACCACAAAGCCGATGCATCGGTATACGCGATCCTTTGGACACCGGGTCGGGGCCGGAATCGATCCCATTGCGGATACGATCGCCCTGGCGGAAGAGCTTCAACTTGGCACACCAATCCGTCGGATGGAGTGCTTCGATATTTCGAACATCAGCTCGACTCACATCGTCGCGAGCATGGTTTGTTTTATCGATGGCCGGCCGGCGAATCATCTCTATCGGCGATTCCGCATCCGCACAGTGAAAGGCCAGAACGATTTCGCGAGCATGGGTGAGGTGGTGAGGCGGCGTTATAGCCGGGTGTTGCGCGAAGCGGGCGGGCGGGCGGATGGACTCGATGGACTCGATGGACCGCATGGACCGCATGGACTTCATGGACCTGATGGACCGGGCTTAATTGATTACTCGGGGGAGTTTACCCAGGAGGAGCCCGTGGAAGCGCTCAAGCGGCTTCCCCTTCCTTCATCCTTGCCTGACCTCGTCATTGTCGACGGTGGGAAGGGCCAGCTCAGTGCCGCCTGCCATGAACTCCAGCGCATGGGTCTCCACAATCTCCCAATCATTGGGTTGGCCAAGGAATTCGAGGAGATTTACCAGCCCTCTCATCCCGACCCATTGCGATTACCGCCCCAGAGCGGTGCCCTGCGACTCCTCCAGCGGATCCGGGACGAAGCCCATCGGTTTGCAAACGGTTATCACCAGCTTTTGATGAAACGCCGAATCGCGGAGAGTCTTCTGGATGAATGCCCGGGGGTCTCGCAAAACCGCAAGCAGCTCCTGTTGCTCCGGTTCGGGAGTGTTACCCGGTTGAAAAAAGCAAGCGAATCCGAAATTGCGGCCACTGCCGGGATCGGCCCGAAGCTTGCCGCCCAACTCGTGCGGTTCCTTGCCGAACGCGGGTGATGTGGAAATGACGAAACCAGAATGACGATGCGGACCATGCGCATTTTAGAGGATCAGGCTTTCGATCCGGAACTGTTCACAATGCTTCTGAAGGATTTATTATTTTTTAAATTAAACCTCTTCTTCTTAATCGTGTGAATAACCGCCACCAAAACAGCTCCACACAATCTGACACGCTGTTCCACACCGATTTTTCTCTGTCAGTAACTCTCCAGCCCGTATCCAGCGGCGACCAGTAACCACGATGCGCATCGACTTATTGGGCGGATCCCAAAGTTGTTGGCTGGTTATTCAAAAGGTTTGGCTCGGTCTCGGAAGATGAGGTTGGAGGCGGTTTGCTGCCCTCTTTTTGAACCGGGTTCCAGAGTTCCTTTAGCAACGCGTCATACGCAGCAGCGACTTCCGCCTCTTTTTTGCTCCGGCCTTCGCCTTCACCCAATTCCATCCCTTCCCATGCGATCTTCGAGACGAATTGTTTCTGATGTTCCGGTCCCGATTGATCAATGATCGTGTAAGTCGGGCTTACCGGGGAGATGGCTTGGAGAATCTCCTGCAGCCGCCCCTTGGGATTCGCTTCGAGCGGATCGTGTTCCATGTTTTCAAGAATCTCCCGGGCTTCGGTCAGGACGACCCGCCGGACAGTGACGTAATCTGAGTCCAGATACATCGCGCCAATTAGAGCCTCATACGCATCGGCTAGAGCTGAAGCCCGGGTGCGTCCCCCACTGGTTTCCTCGCCTTTGCCCATCATCAGGTATTTACCAAGGCCGATTCCTAGGGCCTGGCTTCGCAAACCGTCGCGAGAGACGAGCCGGGCCCGGGTCTTGGTCAATTCGCCTTCTGTGAAATCGGGGTGATGATCGAAGAGATATTCGGTGAAAATGAGCTGGAGGACGGCATCCCCAAGAAACTCAAGGCGTTGATTATCAAAGTGATGCCGCTGTGTCTCGTGGCCGAGGCTGGGGTGCGTCAACGCTTCCGCGAGCAGGAGCGAATTGCGGAATTTATATTTGATGCGCTGTTCGAGCGGATTCATCGGGCAGGAAAACCTCTAACCCGAGAGGTGCAAACACCAAAGGCGAAAGAACGAGGAAGACGGGGACGAGGACGAGGAGGAGGAGGAGGACGAGGAGGAGGACGGGGACGGGAATGAGGAGGATTGAAAGAGTGGGGTGACCGACGGGGCTCGAACCCGCAACAACCAGAATCACAATCTGGGACTCTACCATTGAGCTACGGTCACCGTTTGAGAGCTGGGTAAGATAGCAAAGGAGTCCGGCTTGCCAATTGGATTTTTGGTTCGTAGTTCCGCCTTCAGGCGGTTTGAGCTGGTAAGGTTTATAGCTCCGCCTTCAGGCGGCATGAGATTTTTTGCTAAAAACCGCATAAATGCGGAACTACAAACCTGTTCAGGCGACCCGCCGGAGCTTGCCGACCACCTGTGGGACGATCTCCAGCGCCAGCTCCACCTCGGACGCCGTGTTGAACCGGCTGAACGAGAATCGCAGGCTGGCCCGGGCGCGTGCATCGCTGAAACCCATCGCCTTCAACACATGCGAGGCGTGGACCGAGCCGGTGGTGCATGCGGACCCGGATGAACAGCAGATCCCGTTTTGATCGAGCAACATGAGCACCGCTTCAGAATCGATTCCATTAAAAGAGAGATTGGAGGTATTAGGCAGGCGATGGACGGGATCGCCATTGACGCTCACCCCTTCGATCCGCGAGAGCAATTCGCTTTCAAAACGGTCCCGCAGTGCCCGGACTTCCGTTGCCTCGTGCTCCATCCATTCGCCGGCAATCTCACACGCTTTCCCGAGTCCGACGATTGACGCGACATTCTCGGTGCCGGCCCGTTTGCCCGCTTCCTGGCTGCCCCCGATGAGCATGGGCTGAAACTTTGTCCGTTTGTTGATGTAAAGGACGCCAACCCCTTTTGGGCAGTGGAGTTTATGGCCGGAGATCGAGAGGAAATTGATCTTCGCATCGGCGAGTTGAATCGGGATTTTGCCAACGGCCTGGACCGCGTCGGTGTGAAAGAGCACCCCTTTTTTGCGGACGATCTCCGCAATCTGCGCAATGGGAAAGAGGACCCCGGTTTCGTTATTGGCCCACATCACGGTGACGAGCGCGGTGTCTGGGCGGATGGCACTTTCGAGTTGCGCCAAATCGATCTGGCCCTGCGCATCCACACCGAGCCATGTGACTTCGTGCCCGCGTTTTGCCAGAGTCTCGCAATGCTTGAGCGTGGCCGAATGCTCAATCCGGGTGGTGATGATGTGCTGCCGGTCCCGATCCATCAGGAGCGCCGAGTTGATGGCTGCGTTGGTCGATTCGGTCCCGCAACTGGTGAAGACGATCTCGGAAGGTTCGCATCCGATCAAGGCTGCGACACGTTCCCGGGCTTGATCGAGCGCCTTGCTGACGTGGCTTCCGAAGCGATACGCACTCGAAGGATTGCCATAAAACTCGGTCAGGAACGGCAGCATCTCCTCGAGGACTGCGGGATCCACCCGGGTCGTGGCGTTATTATCGAGGTAAATCAGATCGCGGGCGTGCATTGCAGAAAGGGCGCGGAGGTTAGACCAG
>JAYUPM010000586.1:0-2356 GCA_043760145.1 Spartobacteria bacterium | reverse complement strand
GATTTGTGCGGGTGGAGCGGGCGCCGTATCTGCCCATAAGCGTGAGCCGGACATCGCGCATGGGGCTGTAATCCTGGCCCTCGGCGGCGCCGCCATTGGAATCGAAGACGACGATTCCCTGGGCATTGGTGACGTAGAGATGAGTCGTGAGCTCACTTTTCAGGAGGTTATAGATGCGCGCGGAGAAGACCCGTTTGCTTGCGGACTGAAAAACGGCCCGGACAGTTTCCACCTTGAGTTCGCCGCTCTCGCCCGCTTCCTGTTCGAGCAAAGCAGCGAAGATCTGCGAGTAATCGACCATTGATTCCTCGACGGCTTCGAAGTATTGGCGCTCGATCCGCTCGATCAGATGGTTTTGGAGCGAATAAATTCCCGCCGCGAGAAGCAGAACGAACCCGATCAGCACTCGCGAGAGCGTGCTCACAGCGAGTCGAGTTCGCGCAACGAGTAACCGAACCCGCGATGCGTTTCGATTGGATCAAGGTCCGGCCGGATCTCGTTTAGTTTTGCGCGCAGGCTTTTGATATGGGCATCGACTGTCCGTTCCAGCGCGGCCCCGGGATCATGCCACGCTTCCTGCATCAATTGTTCGCGCGAAAAGACGCGCCCCGGCTGGCGCCCCAATGCCCGGAGCAACCGGAACTCAGTCCCTGAGAGGGTGAGCGGTTGATCAAAGAAAAAGATCTGGGCCCGGTTATCGTCGATGCGCAGACGCTGGTTCCCCGCCGGGGCGGCCGCGGGCGGGTGCGATTCAAAGCGGCGCAACACCGCTTTGACCCGGGCACTGAGTTCGCGCGGGCTGAACGGTTTGATCATGTAATCGTCCCCGCCGATCTCGAGTCCGACGACCCGGTCCACTTCACCGCCCCGGGCCGTGAGAAAGATCAGCGGGACATTGGAAGTCTTGCGAATCTCTTTGCAGAGCTCGAACCCGAGGGTGTCCGGCAACCCGACATCGAGGACGATCAACGCGAACGATTCCCGCGCGAGCGCCGCCAGCGCCTCGCTTCCGGTCCCGCAGCCGACCGGGGAAAAGCCATCGGTCTCCAGCGAGTAAACGATATTGTCGAGGATCGACGGTTCATCTTCGACGACAAGGATGCGCGGTTTCATTCGGGTCTCCCGATTAAGGGGAGAAGTGGCGGTGGTGGGAAGCATGGTTGTGTGGGGGGGGCCTCTTCATCGTCCTTCGTCCTCGTCCTTCGTCCCTCGTCCTCGATTCAGTGGCTCAAAAATCGAGGGACGAGGACGAGGGACGAGGACGAGGACGATGAAGAGGCGGACGAAGGACGAAGGACGAGAAAGGCGATGTTAGGTTGGTAGCGGAGGAGGGATCGGAGAGGAGCGGCCAAACGCCTCGTTCCAATTTACCCTGGCGGTGAAGCTCATCAGTAGTGCGAGCGTGATGATCGCCCCGATCGCGATCGTGATTCCTGTCAGCCCTTCAAAGAAGAAGCTGTAGCTGAAGAGGACCATGTATGCGAATTGCGCGACGGTTGAGATTCGCGCAAATGTGCCGCCCACCGCCCGCCACAGATAACCGTTCACCAAGAGCAGCGAGACCAATGCGGAAATGATGAAACACGCCGTCAATGGCAACAGATCCACCAGATAGGCGAAGAGCAGTTGGAACGCGAAACAGCCGGCTGCGAGAAAGAAGTAATTCATCGGATGCAGGTTGATGCGTTCGCGCATCGAGACGATGACCAGGACCGCGAAGAAGAAGAGCAGGGAGACCGGCGCGAAGAAGCTCATGCGCCCGGCCACCGCCCCCGGATTCCTCACCGCCGGCATTTCCATCGCGATCGCGTTGGCGCCCAATGTATCGGTGTATTTCCAGTGCAACTCCGCCCCTTTACCAAGAGGCTGGCGATCGGTCGGCGACTCTGAACCCGAGGGAAAGTCGATGTCCGAGAAATCGGTTTTCATTGTGAGGTGCAGATTTTTCACGCGGCGGGCTCCGCTTAAAGCGTATGTCCAGGAATCCATGCCAGCGGCGCGGTAGGTGACTTTCAGTGGCAACTCGGCTCCGGGCTCGACCAGATAGGATTCGCGAATTTCGCCCTGGTTGGGGATCTTGTCTGTGATCTTCCCGCCGAAGCTTAAGGCGAATTGGTCATATCGCGCATCGGCCGCCGGGAAACGGAAGGAGGCATAGATGGTCTGCGCGATTGGCGTGGGATTTTTGACTATGTATTCCGCCTCGAAATCGACGAAGTAAGTCCGATACCAAAGCAGTCCTTTCTGTTTCGGATCGGAGGTGAGCGTGACGTTGATCTTGCTTTGCTCGGGCTGGATTTCACGCCGGGTCCGGGCACTGGTTGGAGCCTCATAAAAAAGTGTGGGATGGGCCTGG
>JAYUPM010000585.1:0-2358 GCA_043760145.1 Spartobacteria bacterium | reverse complement strand
CTATCCGCGGTCTTCGGACCGCGGCCCCATTGAAGTCCGAGGTGTCCTTTGATGATTGCCGCGGCTCCGGAGACTATCCGCGGTCTTCGGACCGCGGCCCCATTGAAGTGCCGGGGCCGGAACCGCTGGAGATTTGGAGTTAGACGGACAAGCGGCGCCCGTCCGATGCGCGGATTGACGCGGATAATCTTGTCACCTTGTCATCCCCCGTCCCCATCCGCGATGATCCGAGTTATCCGTGGTTAAATCTCTTCGCAGCTCTGGAGTTTTTGAACCGCGCATGGCACAAGCCGACCCAGTTTGTCTGTCCCGTTTGTCTCTTAATCGTGGTAACGATCTTGGTCACCTCAGCTTCAGTCCGTGATCTCGTTATGTTCATGTCTGTTCGGAATGCATCTGCGCTGTTGCTGACGACGGTAAGTCCCGTTGATATGAATTCCACGAGGGATAGGACTTACTTCTTGTACACTTTGATCGCAAGCTTGACTGAATCCGCCCGTGTCGTAGAAATACCAATGTAGAAAAGCTCCACCCCGCCGCCTCCGTAAACGGAGTAAAGATTAAATGGCAGCCCTTGAACCAGAGTTGGAGCGGCAGTATTAACTCTGAGGTATTGCTTAGGAGAATACGAAGTCATAGTCACGTCTCCACCGGTTACGTAAACGCGCCCATTCGAATCTGTACCGGCCGATACGGGGGTTGTGGACGCATCGGTAAATATTCGAGTGTTATCGGTGATGACCGCGAATATCTCGTCCGATGTCTTGCCTGCCTTTACATAAAAAACCACATCGTTGTTAAGCCCACCCCATTGGCTCAGATTAATGGTTTGCCCGATCTCCACATCAAACACTGTGAAATCATCCTTAGCCGCTCGCTCGGAACTCGAAAGCGGTGTTGCTACTTCCAAGGCCCGCTGTTGAGCTTTCTTCTGGATTTCGTCTCGCGACTGCTTGAGCTCCACCATCGCACGACTCGCCAAGTTCCTCGGATCTTGGAGCGCCTGTATATTTGCATCTGTAAGTCCAAACGATTTCAACTCCGCCTGCTGTTCCAATGTCAGAGGATAAAGCATTTTCCGTTTCGCAATCTGGCTGGCGATGCTTGCTTGACTCTCCTCCATGCGAACCAAAAGGGACAATTCCTTATACGTGATCGGCTCGCTTCCCAAACAAAGCGACGAGCCGAGCATGACCATGCAGGTAATTACATAATGCCTCATAAGGACGTATCGATCAGCGGAGGGTTCTTCTAAACCGAGGGAAACCTTGTGTAAAGGTCGCTTTTCGCCTCCCGTAACGGGACCGAGGGTTAAAAACCCCCGGCTCCAGGCAGGTTATCGCTCCGCGATCAGTCCTGATTGGTGGACGCGTCCATCACAGCTCTGGGATTCTGGGATTTGGGGGCTTCGATAAGCGATTCTAAAAGTCCGTGGACCCATCCTGGAAATGCGGGAATTGGTTTTGAGTCTCGGCTTCAGCCGGTGACATCCGCTTTCTCAAGCCATTAAAATTTCCATCCACGATGTTTGCGGACGCGTTTACCGGCTGAAGCCGGAACTAGTGTGCCCGGCATGGGCCTCAACTAATCAGATGAAAAGAACTGATCGAAACTGATGGAAGTAATTGTAGCCAAACGACAAGGCAGCGACCGCGAGGTCGTGGCTGAAAGAAGTCGCAGGCAAACCTACGACCGTAGGAACACGAACTGGCAGAGAAGCCGGGCGTGGGCGACAAGCGTGCTAGTAAACGCGAAGTCCAAATCCATCAAGACACGTCAGGTAGAGCCAGGCGGCACGGAGGGAAAGTTGAGGACCTTACCCGGGGAGATCTCTTCCGTGAGAGCGGGGGAGAAGTCAGCAGAGGTCGTAGTAGTGAAGATACCCATCCAAAGATGGGAGGAGCAAAAGACCGAAGGAGCCAACGGCAGCGCTCTACGGAGCATCGTGTCACGGGGCGATCCCTGCCCAGACGTCAGCAGCCAGTAGTGGGGAACCATGAAACACTGAACGAACCCAATCCGCCCGCGCAATGCAGTTGCGGTAAGCGCAAAGGGGAGCGGAATTCCCGCCGACACGCATGAACCAAGAACGGACAGCAAAGCCGGAGGATCTGATCGAAGATGCCATCAGACCTAGCGCGGTAAGAAGCGCTGGTCTCCAACCGCCGGATGCGGAAAACCGCACGTCCAGTGGTGTGGAGCTCTGACAGGTTCAACTCCTGTCAGGGCCACCCGATCAAAACGCTCTCGTGATCAATAGGGCGTCCTTTACTGCGACAGGTGTTACCGATTTAAGAGCGGGCCAGATGGCGGCTGGGAAGCCGCCCCTCCCATTTTCCGAAAGCGGCAGAGGAGTGC
>JAYUPM010000584.1:0-5798 GCA_043760145.1 Spartobacteria bacterium | reverse complement strand
CGCGCATTGCGATTCCATAACGATCGGCATAGGTGGTGAGGTCGTGCGGATGGGCATCATCCATGACGAACCCGACAAGCCCGCCGCGTTCTCCACTCGGGCCAAGAATCCGCATGCCCGGGAGTGTCTGCATCCCTTTAATCGCATAGTCAACGAGCGCCTTGTCGTGGGCGAAAATCGCCGCGCGCCCGATCGTCTCGATATAATCGATAGCGGCGCCGAGGCCGATGGCACCGGCGATGTTCGGGGTGCCGGCCTCGAACTTATGGGGGGCGCTTTTGAATGTCGCCCCTTCATAAGTGACGCTGGCAATCATCTCACCGCCGCCGTGCCATGGAGGCATCGCTTCGAGCAGATCGTGTCGGCCATACAAGGCGCCAATTCCGGTCGGCCCGCACATTTTATGGCCGGAAAAAACAAGAAAATCGCAACCAATCTCCTGCACATTGAGCGGCAGATGGCCAACACTTTGGGCGGCATCCACGATTGAGATGGCCCCGACCCGCCGGGCTGCATGGCAAAGGGCTGCCACGGGATTGATGGTGCCCAGTGAATTTGAGATATGCGTGAAGGCGAACACTTTTACTTCCGCGGTAAGCCACCGATCCAATTGGTTGACCTCCAATCGGCCTTCGTTGTCCACGGGCAGATACTTTATCCGAATCCCGGTCCGCTCCGCGAGCAACTGCCACGGCACAATATTGCTGTGATGCTCCATCTCCGTCAGCAGAACCAGATCCCCCGCTCTCAGAAATTTGCCGCCCCACGCATTAACCAGGAGATTGATCCCCTCAGTCGTGCCGCGGGTAAATACAATCTCCTGCGCGCTCGCGGCCCCCAGGTAACGCGCGACTTTCCCACGGGCCCCTTCGTAAGCATCGGTTGCCCGCGAACTGAGCTCATGCAGGCCCCGATGCACGTTCGCATTATCGTGCTCGTAATAATGCATCAATGCATCCAGGACAAAACGCGGTTTTTGCGAACTGGCCGCGCTATCGAGGTAAACCAGCGGATGCCCCCGCACTTTCTGGCGCAGGATCGGAAAATCCTCGCGGATCGCTTCCCAATCCACGCCTTGGGATGGCTCTGCAATATTCATTTGCTCAATGTCGGCAAAGAAGCGCTCCACCTCCAGATAAACCTCCAGCATCTTCTCCTTCTCTCGCTCTCACTCTTTGACGAGGACGAGGGCGTGAGAGAGAGAGGGAGGCCGCCGACCCTACCGACTTAGCGCTTTCTCGAGCTGGGCAAGGATCGTGTCGGGGTCGATATACTGCTTGTCTTTGCCGTTCTGGCTAATGGACTGGCCTTTGTCGTTTACAACCACCAGCCATGGAATGCTGCCCCCACAATATTGCCGCATCAACTCACGAGACTCAAAGTTCAATGCCGGCCACGGCATCTTCGCATCCCGCATATACTTGGTCATACTGAACTGACTCCGATCTCCGCTCGCAAAAATCACCTCAAACTCGGGATGCTTCGGTTTCATCCGGTTATAGAATTCCACCAACTTCGGAGTGAACGTCCGGCATGGCCCGCACCACTGAGCTGATCCATAGATCACGTAATATTGCACCCGCTTGAGCTCGTTTGCATCGAAGGACCGCAATTCCTCCCCGTTCAGTTTCACAAGGTTCCCAGTGACCCGATCCAGCATCGTTCCGTTGAGTGTTGCGGCCGCATTGTTTTTGGTTAGTCGTTGGTTGCGCTCCGCAATCGCGGCCACATCCGCCTCCAATCCGCGTTTCAGCGCTGCTTGTTGCGCCGCTTGGGATTGGGCGGCCGCAGCCGCTTGTTGGGCCGAAAGCGCATAGTTGCCTCCCTTGATTTTCTCGATGAGCGCCGGAGGCGTCCCGCTATCGGCCAGCGTCTTTTCTCCAACAGCATCGAGCACCGCAATCAGGCGGCGTTTTTCGAGCTCCACCATAATCTCTGCCTCCGAATATCCGCCCCGAACCATGAGCGCCAGGTCTTTGGCGGTCATTGGGCGGGGAGCCGCGATAACGGAAGCTATCAACGAGAAAAAAACAATCGCTGGGAGGAGAGCACGCATCCCGCCTTTGAATCAGAGTGCCCGCCCGAACCCAAGCCGGAAGATATCGCTGAAACGCAGACCGTCCTTAACGGGTTAAAGGCGGCAGCCCGCTCAAGATGCGCATCGCGGGCCACAGCATTGATCCATTCGCAGGTTTTCTGGACCGTGAAATCGAGCACTTCAAGTCCTTGTTCACTCATCTCTTAGGAGCTTCTGGACTTCCACGTCGCTGGTCTGTGAAAAGTCCTCATAAAACTGGCCCACGGAATCGAAATCCGCACGTGACTCCAGGCAAACCAACTCGTCCACCTGCAACGCTAATCGGGCGCAAGTCGATTCCGGCCCGACCGGAACCGCCACCACGATCCGACCGGCTTCATTCCGGCGCACCGCCTCAACCGCTGCCCGCATCGTCGCTCCGGTGGCAATCCCGTCATCGACCAGAATCACCGTTTTTCTCCTGAGATCGGGCGGGGGCCGGTGCGCCCGGTATTCTTGCTCGCGCCGATTGAGCTCGGCCAATTCCCGCTCTGTGACTTCATCCATGGCACTGAGGAGTGCCGGACCGCGCAACCCGAGCTCTTCATTCACAACCCGGACCCCGCCCGAGGCGAGCGCCCCCATCGCGAGCTCTTCATTGCCGGGGACTCCAAGCTTTCGCACGACGACGACCTCAAGCGGCAGCCCGAGCCGGGTCGCAATCGCATGGGCCACCGGAATCCCGCCGCGAGGCAGCCCCAGAACGAGCACATCCCGCCGATGGGCATATCCCTCCAGCTTGGCGGCAAGCCGCAGACCCGCATCGAGACGATTGGCAAAGCGCTGCATACCAAAGTATCGGCCGTGTCCCAGAAGGCGGACGGATTAAAGGCATTCACCCGCGCCCGGCTGGAGCTGTCATGGACGCTTTTCGATTAGGAGCCGCAACTCGGTCATCACCGCCTGGCCTAATCCGAAGAGTTCATGATACCGATTGGTGTGACTGCCGATGCTCCGCATATCCGTCTTAAACGTTTTCGTCAGGCTCCTTGCCCTGGTCAGCGAATGCGCTGGGCCATGATCAAGGTTGCGTCATCGTAAACTTCCTCGCTCATGGAAGAGTCTTTGACGGCTTGGAGTAACTCTGGAGTCGGACCGAATGTATTGAGGAGCTCTCCAAATTCCTCGGCGTTATCGGCAACACCGTCGCTGGCGACCACAAGCACGTCTCCCACGGCCAGGCAGACCGCGATTTCCTTGACGTGGAACGGGGCGTGCGCGCCGAAACAATCAATCAAAAGGCGCCCGGACAAATCAGGAACCGAGAGCTGTGTGGTCTCGAATTTATCATGCACTTTGCGTCCCAGATAAATCGGGGAATCACCGACCCAAAAACAATTTACTTCGGCCCCATCCAAAAGCGCCATGCTTAGTGTGCAGGCGCTCTCGAGCATCTCGGGTTGGTCCATGAACTCAGCGTAGAACCGGGCGTTGATCCACATCAGATAACGCCGCAAACCGAGCAACGCGCTGGGGGCGCCATCAAAGAGCGGATCGAGCGCCAGATGATCACCGATCAGATACTCAGCGATGCCAGCGCCATCGGGGCACCGGCTGACACCGTCGGCCACAGCCAGCAAATGGAGCGGCCGCTGATTGAACTCAGTCGCGCGGACTGTCAGCCGGTCCTGGTTCTCATCCCGGCACCCCGGACCTTTGCGCCCGATCATTGTCATGCTTAGCAATTCGTAGGATGCCTGCGCGGCGGCGGCATCAGAAGGAGTAGGGTTGGTGTCGGACACGGGGGCCTACCCTAAAGGGCCTTCAGGCACTGGCAACACGAACATTTTCCAGTTCCTGCCAGCGCGCATATAGAACCGCCACCCGATGCCGGGCCGCCGCAAGCTGGTCCTCGAACTTGTTCCATTCGTGACCGTGGGCGGCGTAAAAATCGGGCTGCGCAAACAGCTTCTCCAGCGCCGCGATTTCCTCCTCCGCGACAAGAATTGTCGCTTCCATCCCCTTCAATTCGTGCTCTTCTTTCCACTTCAATTTGCGCCCCTTTTGCGCCGCGCCTTTTTGCGCTCCCGGCCCCCCGCTGGATAGCACCTGCGCGTTGCTGGAACTTCCCGATGCAGCTTCATTGGCGAGCGCCTCCGCATGTTTTTCCAGGTATCGATCGTAATTGCCGACGTGGAAATCGATTCCCCCATCGGGTTCAAAAGCGAGGACTGCAGTGCAAACTCGATTGAGAAAATAACGGTCGTGGCTGACGACAATCACGCTTCCCTTGAAACAGAGAAGCGCTTCCTCAAGCAGTCGCAATGTGTTGAGGTCGAGGTCGTTGGTCGGTTCATCCAGAATCAGGACGTTCCCGCCACGCTTCAATATTTTGGCCAGTAACACCCGGCTCCGCTCCCCGCCACTCAGGAGTTGGATCCTCGTATTGATCCGGTCCTCGGAGAACAGAAACCGTCGCAGGTATCCGCGCAGAGTGATGGATTCCTCACCCAACTGGACATAATCGAGCCCCTCCCCCACTTCATCAAAAATGGTCTTGGAGTCATCAAGCATCAACCGGTTCTGGTCGATGTAATTGATCTGTGTGCGCGCGCCGATCTCGACCTCCCCTTGCTCCGGCGCGATCTCGCCCAGGATGATCTTGAGCAATGTCGATTTGCCCAAGCCGTTGCGCCCGACCACGCCAAGACGTTCGCCCGCCGCAAGGTCCAGGCTCAGATTTTTAAAGAGCACCCGGCCCCCCATCGAGATCCCCACTTTGCGCAGCTCGATCACACGGTTCCCAAGCTTGGGTGCCGGTGGAATGATCATCTCCACATCCAACTCCGCTTCGGGCGCTTCCTGCCCAGCCATCTCAAAGTATCGCTCCACACGGTCCACGGATTTTGTCCGGCGCGCCCGGGGGCGTTTGCGGACCCACTCGAGCTCCCGTTTAAGGAACCGCTCCCGCTTATGATCCTGCTGATCCTCAACGGCCTGGCGTTCAGCCTTGGCGACAAGGTAATCGCTGTAGTTGCCTTCAAAACTACTGAACTGGCCGCGCGCCAGCTCGACGATCCGTGTGGAAATCCGGTCGAGAAAATAACGGTCGTGCGTAACAAAGAGACACGTCCCTTCGTAACGGGAGAGGAAATCCTCAAGCCACTCGATCGACCCGGTATCCAGGTGATTGGTCGGCTCGTCAAGGATCAGCAGATCCGGACGCGCCAGCAGCGCCCGACAAAGCGCCACCCGCCGCTTTTCGCCTCCCGAAAGCGTCGCCACCACCCGCTCCGGTTCCGGCGCATGCAGGTTTGTGATCAGGCTCTTGATCCGATGCTCAAGATTCCATCCATCGAGATGATGAATCTGTTCGAGAACCAATCCGCTCCGGGGACTCTCAGATGGGATCCGCTCATATTCGGCAATCAGATCGAGCGCGAGTTGCGCCCCTGCCATCACATTGGCGTGGACGCTGGCGCTTTCATCCAGGTCGAAAATCTGGGGAAGGTATCCCGTCACCAGATCGCGCCGCTGCGTAAACTGGCCGGCATCGGGCTCCATGGCCCCAGCCGCGATTCTCAGGAAAGTGGATTTGCCGCAACCGTTGCGTCCGACCAACCCGATCCGATCGCCCTCATGAATCGTGAGGGTGGCATGGTCGAGAACGGTTTGGGTGCCGTAACGCACCAGCAACTCGCTCGCACTGGCAATGGCGATCGGTTCGGACATTTGGGAAAATGACGAATGACGAAATCAGAATGACGATCTCGTCATTTCA
>JAYUPM010000583.1:0-2368 GCA_043760145.1 Spartobacteria bacterium | reverse complement strand
GCCAAGGATTTCATGAGACGCCACGGGATTCCGACGGCTGCGTCCATCTGTTTTGAGAACAGCGCGGAGGCCCGGCAATATTGCCAAACAACGCCATTCCCACTGGTCATCAAGGCGGACGGCCTGGCGCTCGGCAAAGGAGTGGTGATCGCCCAAAACCTGGGGGAAGCGGAGATGGCGATTCGCGAGATCATGGAGGAACGGAAATTTGGGGAGGCCGGGGGGCGGATCGTCATTGAGGAATTTCTTTGCGGGGAAGAATGTTCGATTCACGCGCTTGTGGATGGCGAGAGCTATCTGTTGTTTCCGGGGGCGCAGGATCACAAACAAATTTACGACGGGGATCGCGGACCGAACACGGGTGGGATGGGGACATTCAGTCCGCCCTCAAAGCTGCTGACGCCTGAGCTCGAACAAGATGTCCACAATCAAGTGTTGAAGCCATTCCTCGCGGGAATCCAAGCCGACGGAATCGATTATCGCGGAATGCTTTTCCCCGGCCTGATGATCACGGCCACCGGTCTCAAAGTGCTGGAATTCAATTGCCGTTTTGGTGACCCCGAAACGCAGGTGCTGTTACCTCGGCTGCAAAGTGATCTTCTCGAATTGCTGGAGGCGACTGTCACCCGGCAGCTCGATTGCGTGCAGGCGCAATGGCGCCCGGAATCCGCGGTTTGTGTTGTGATGGCCTCGGAGGGTTACCCGGCGAGCTCCTCCCCCGGGCGTCCCATCACCGGCCTCGATCGGGTTCCGGAAGGGGTCACCGTTTTTCATGCAGGCACCCGGGTCGAGAACGGCGAGATTGTAACCGCTGGCGGACGGGTGCTCGGAGTGACGGCGATGGGCGCCGATCTTCCCGCTGCGAGAGCGCTCGCATACGACGGCGTATCGGCGATCCAGTTCGAGGGAGCCCAATTTCGACAGGACATTGCTGCCAAGGGGCTTCCGGAATAGCGTGCATTACATGAAACCTCTCGTGGTTTACATAGCGCTCGGGCTCGGGCTTTTCACGGCTCCGGCGCTTCTCACGGCCCAGGACCCAACGCCGCCTCAACCGACAGCCCCAGCCACGCTGCCAGCCACCCGTGAACTCATCGATTCATTCTCCGATGCCGATCTCGCGCGGATCCTTCCTTTGTTGCGCGAAAATTATCTCGCCATCGAGAAGCTCAATGAAAGCGAACTCTCCCGCGCCACGGTTGAAGGACTCCTGACCCGGCTCGCACCGGGGGTGAAGCTCCTGGCCGTTGCGACCCCCTCCGAACCGCCAGTGAGCGTTTTCAGGTCTGAAATCATCGATGAAAAAATCGGCCATATCCGGCTCGGGTCATTGAACGCGGCGAGCCTCACGGAACTGGATGCCGCGCTGACCGCATTCACTGAAAAGGGGGTCACCTCGGTAATTCTCGATCTGCGTGCAACGCCCGCTGGCAGCCAGTTCGATACCGCAGCGGAGATCTGCAATCGTTTTTGCCCAAAGGGCAAGGTCCTCTTTAGCTTGAAGAAACCGAACCCGAAAGATGAGCGGCTGATGACTTCCAAGGACGAGCCGCGCTTGAAAGGAATGCTGGTGGTGCTGGTGGATGGCGATACGAGCGGGGCAGCTGAGGTGATTGCTGCTGTCCTCCGCGACACCGCGAAGGCGATGGTCATCGGACAGAAAACAAAGGGGGAAGCCGCCGAGTTCATCGAGGTGGCGCTTCCGAGCGGCAAGCTGTTGCGGATAGCGGTGGGCAAGATCCAACTCGACAATGGGACCGCGTTATTTCCCGAAGGAGTAAAGCCGGATCTCGTCGTGGAGGTTCCCCAGGAAACCACCGATGCCGTCCTCAAAGCCACATTGGAAAGAGGCGTGAAAGAGCTGGTAACCGACCTTGAACGCCCACGGTTAAACGAAGCGGCGCTGGTCGCCGGAATCAACCCGGAGCTTGAGGCATATCAGGCTACGCAGATGGCAAAGAAAGGTAAGGGGCGTCCGCCTCTGCGCGACCTCGTCTTGCAACGCGCCTTTGATTTCATAACGACCCTCGCGATTTACAAAGCCAGGGAGAAATAGGTCTTATAGGTCTTATAAGACCTATGGTGTGGCCGGGGCGGCCGGAGAGGGGGCGACTGGTGGAGGTTCGGCAAGGGGAGGGGGCGGCTTCGGCTTGAACATGTCTTCCCATGCAAACAACTCACCTTTGTATCCGCCCAATTCCTCAAGGAATTTGGCGCATTGGGTCCGCCATTTTTCCAAATCCGGGGGGCCAAATGGTTTGTCCGCTGTTCCCGGAAAGATCAAATAACTCACCTTCAACTCGTTCACCGGCCGGTTATTTGTGCTGGCTCGGGAATTGATCTGTTTGCAAATCCGCAGGGAACTTTC
>JAYUPM010000582.1:0-2369 GCA_043760145.1 Spartobacteria bacterium | reverse complement strand
TCGGATTCATCCCCGCAGCCGGCTCGTCCAGAAGCAGCAGCTTGGGCCGGGTCGCCAGCGCCCTCACAATTTCCAATCGCCGTTGATCCCCATATGGCAGGCTCCGGCACGGCGTCTCACGCTCCCCACTCAACCCAAATATCTCGAGCAACTCCATCACTTCGGCTTCCACCTGCGCCTCTTCTGTTACGAATCCGATTCCCCTCCAAAGTGCGTGGGAAATCCCGTGCTTCAAATGCATGTTGCAGGCGCATCGCACATTATCGAAAACCGTGAGTGACCCAAAAAGCCGGATGTTCTGAAAGGTCCGCGCAATGCCCCTGGCGGTGATGCGATAGGGTCGATGAGCGAGAACCGAGCGCCCATCGAAATGGATTTGGCCAGAGGTCGGTTGGTAAACCCCCGTGATGAGATTGAAGACTGTGGTCTTGCCGGCGCCATTGGGACCGATGAGGCCCACCAGTTGATTGGAGCCAATGGAAAGGGAGAGTGCGGAGACGGCTTTCAAACCGCCGAACTGCACCGTGACGTTATCGAGCACAAGCAGATCGCTCATGGCGAGGATGCCTTTCTTTTTCCGGACATCCCGCCAAAGAGCCCCTGCGGCCTGGTCAGCATCAGGACGATGAGCAGGAGCGAATAAAGAATCATCCGGTTCTCTGCGACCCGCTGAAGCCAGTCTGGAAGCCATTCGAAGCGGGCCACAGAGCGAAGCAACTCCGGCAGGATCGTGAGCAAAACGGCCGCGAAACAAACGCCGACCGTGTTGCCCATGCCGCCCAGGATCACCATCACCACAATGTCCACCGAACGCAGGAAACCAAAGCCTTCCGGGGTAATAGATTGTTTGAAGTGCGCGTAAAGTCCCCCGGCGATTCCGGCAAAAAACGCACCCACAACAAAGGCGATTACCTTGTATTTTGTCGTGTTGATTCCCATCGCCTCGGCGGCAATTTCATCATCGCGCACGGCCAGGAACCCGCGGCCATAAGTGGAATTGACCAGCGTCACCACGACGTAAATGGAGAGCGCGGCGGCGGCAAAGGTCCAAAAGAAATTTGTGTATCGGAGCATCCCATTGAGCCCGAGCTGGGCTCCGAGCGGCTCACAATTCTGGATCACCCCCTTGATGATTTCATTGAAGCCGAGGGTCACGATCGCAAGATAATCGCCCTTGAGCCGCAGCGACGGGACGCCAACCATCAACCCCGCGATCGCTGCCGCGATTCCTCCGGCGCTCAGCGCGAGGAGAAAAGTGGCCTGGCCCCCAGCCGCGCTGCTTCCAAGGACGTTCCCGTATGAAAGCGTGAGCCACGAAGATGCATACGCCCCCACCGCCATGAAGCCCGCGTGCCCGAGCGAGAATTGTCCCGTGTAACCGTTTACCAGATTCAAGCTGCTGGCCAGGATCACGCTGATCCCGATTCCGAGCAGGATGTCGTAATAATACGCGTGCTGGTCCGCCAACGAGACATCCCCATGGTTCAACCCAATGGTGATCAATCCACAGATCCCGAGCACCGCCAGCAGCAGGAGTTTGGGCCGGGTCCCCATCAGACTTTCTCCCTTTCAGGCACCCCGAGGAGCCCGGTTGGTTTAACCAGAAGAATTAAAATCAGCACCCCGAACACAATGGAATCCCGGTAAGTCGGACTCACGTATCCAACCACCAGCGCTTCAATTAAGCCGATCAAGACCCCGCCAAGCGCCGCGCCTGGCAAATTCCCAATCCCCCCGAGAACAGCCGCCACAAAGGCTTTGAGCCCTGCGTTGATTCCCATGAGAGGATCAATGGAAGGTTGCTGAATCGATATCAGAATCCCGGCGGCCCCCGCCAATGCCGAGCCCAGGCCAAATGTAAAAGAGATCACCACGTCGTTGTTGATCCCCATGAGCGAGGCGGCTGTCGGGTTAAATGAGAGGGCCCGCATCGCCATTCCCATCCGTGTATGAAGCACGATATGCCGCATCAGGAAGAGCAGCACCACAGTCACTCCCAGCACAATCAATTGCCCCACTGTCACCGTCAAATCCACGAGCGCTCCCCAGGATGCAGGGATTTCCAATGCCCGATCCACGATGATCTCAGGGAAATATTTCGGGTCGGCCCCAAACACAAACTGGCCGGCATTTTCCAGAAACAATGAAACTCCAATGGCGGTGATCAACACCGTCAGTTTGGGTCGGTCCCGCAGCGGCCGATAACAGAGGCGCTCGATCAAAATCCCGAGGATCGCGCACACCACCATCGCGATCACCAGCACCACAAATGCCCCGTGGAAGGAAGGCGCGTTGCCAAGAACCTTCACTGTTTTTGGCCCGACGTAAAAGCCGACAAAGGCGCCCAGCATGAAGACATCGCCGTGCGC
>JAYUPM010000581.1:0-5869 GCA_043760145.1 Spartobacteria bacterium | reverse complement strand
CCTGCATCGGAGTCGCCGCCTTGGGCAGACCAGAACGCAGCGGCTCGAAATACACCTTGGTCTTGAGCAGCGTGCAGCCTTCCTTTTTCGCGAGATTCACCCCTCCCGCGCCTTTCAACCGGGCGATGGTCGCCTTCGGCAGACCGAAGCAGGTGAGGAAATCGTAGATAAAGCTGTCAGGAACAAGCTTGGCCGATAGCGCGGTGAGAGCGTCGATGATTTCCGAGAGGTGGTGGCCTTTGGACATCCGCCATGTTTAATGCCGCGGCGTCCGTTGTCTCAAGTTTTAGCATCATGGATACGAAAACGGTGCGGCGGGCGCGAAAGTCCCATCTAGCAGCTCAACCCGATCCGGCTGGCCGCAGACTGGGGGGCATCTCCAGCCACGACACGAAAAAGCACCGTCCCGGCAATCGGGACGGTGCTTGAGATTTTCCGCGGTGGCAGAAACTTATTTGCCGTCCCCAGCCGCCTTTTTACCGGCCTCGAACCTGGCCTTGAGGCCGACGATGTCGGCAGCCTTTGCACTATCCGGCGCGAACGCCTTGGCCTCGTCCAGGGCCTTGAGCGCCTCGTCGAACTTCTTCTGCTGTTCAAAGACAATCCCGCGGATGAGCATGATCTCCTGGGTATCCTCTGTGCTGAATCCACCTTCCTTGAGCGTCTTGTCTACCACCGCGTGGGCCCCGTCGTGGTCTTTCTTTTGGGCACAAGCGCCCAACTCGCTGTAGAAGGTCGCCAGCCGGACTTTCACCGCCGCCGCCTTGGCGTAACCGGTTTCATCCTTGGGATCGGCGGCTTTGATTTGCTCGGCCACGTCGCCATAGAAACTAGCGACCATGGTATCCGCCAAGCCCATCGCGGCAAGCGCTGCCACGAGGGCTTTGGCCTTGTCCACTCCACTGGCCTTGGCCGCAGCGGCGACGGATTCATCGCGCGCCGTCTTCTTCGCGCGGAGTTCGTCGAGGTGCTTCACATAGGCCTCGGGCCCACCTGCCTGATAGCCGGTCACGGCGAATGGCCTGCCATCCGCATCAGCAAGCAGGATCGTGGGGAATCCTCGGACCGGGTATTTCTTCCGGAGTTCCTCGTTCTGCTTAATTGTCTCCGCCGAAAGTTTGGATTTATTTTTGGGGTAATCCAACTCAACCAACACGAACTTGTCCTTCACCCCAGCCTTGAACGGCTCCTGGCTGAAGACTTCCTTGTTGAGCTTGATGCACCAACCGCACCAGTCCGAGCCCGTGAAGTCGATCAGCAGGTCTTTCTTGGATGCTGCGGCTTCCTTCTTGGCTGCGGCAAAGTCCGAGGACCATCCTTCACCGCCGGCAAAGGCAACTCCCGAGCAATACAATGCCACTAGCGCGGCGCACGTTCTGACGATTGGTTTCATTTTCATGGGCCGCCACCATGTTCAAAAAAACGCCCGGGTGGAGAGGAAATCCATGCACCATACCAACCCAGCGCCCGCTCAGGATTCGGGGAACAGCGGCGTGGTGAAGTCGCGCTCGGCGCGGTCGCAGAGCACTTCCTTGAGGGCTAATACGGGGCGAGGGCGCCCGCATCTGTTTAGCGTGCTCTTCAACGTGATCCTCGGGTATTCGATGATTGACAGGCGGGCCCCTGCCCCGGCGCAATCGGACCGATGAAGTTCCCGGCCCTCGATTTTTCCAAGATCCGCACATACCCGTTGGCCGACCGCCCCAACAAGGTCGCAGTCGAGGCCTTTGCCAAGCCGCATCAGGCCGGGGGAACCCTCGCTCAGTTCCTTGAGAACATGCCTGCTTTTTTCGCAGTTGAAGATTTTCGCAAGACTGTGTCCGCCGTGGTCCATGCAGTCCGCGCCCAACGCCCGGTGCTTCTGATGATGGGTGCCCATTCCATCAAGGTCGGTCTCAACCCAATTTTCATCGATGCCATGCGGCGCGGGATCATCAATGCCATTGCCACAAACGGCGCCGGAGCCATCCATGATTTCGAACTCTGTTACCAGGGGGAGACCAGCGAGGACGTCCAGCGCGGACTCAATGACGGCAGCTTCGGGATGGTGGAGGAAACCGGGGCCCGGATGAATGCGGCGTTTGCAAATGGGGTCAGTCGCGGATTAGGTGCCGGCCGGGCTTTAGGTGAAGCGACATCGGATTTTCCCAACAAACATCTAAGCCTGCTGGCAACCGCGACTGAACTCAATGTCCCGCTCACGGTTCACATCGCGATTGGGACAGATATTACGCATCAGCATCCAACCACCAGCGGCGCGGATCTGGGCGAAGCGAGTTATCGGGATTTTCAGTTATTCAGCTCAGTCGTTGCCCAGTTGGAAGGCGGTGTGGTGATCAATATTGGGAGTGCAGTGATCATGCCGGAGGTTTTTCTAAAGGCACTCACGATCGCCCGCAACCTCGGCAACAAAGTCGAGCGCTTCACCACCGCCACCTTTGACATGACCCGCCATTATCGCCCTTCAGAGAACGTGCAGCGCCGCCCGACCACGCTCGGCGGCCAGGGCTTTTACATTGTCGGCCATCACGAGATCATGATCCCCCTGCTCTTCGCAGCCATCACCGAAGAATTGGCAAAGTAACTCCCCTCCCCCTCTTCTACTTTCTACTTTCTACTTTCTACTTTCCCCTTTCCCCAATGACCCGTTCCCGTGTTCAGACCTTACTCACACAGATCCTCGACAAACGGATCCTGGTAATCGGCGACCTTATCCTGGACGAATTTATCTGGGGCAAAGTCTCGCGGATTTCGCCCGAAGCGCCGGTCCCTGTGGTGGAAGTTTCCAGTGAATCATACTTTCCCGGGGGCGCAGCGAATGTTGCCCGAAACTTGCGTGAGTTCGCGCGGGAGGTAAGTGTGATGGGAGTCACTGGCGCATGCAAACACGCCACCCATCTCATCAGCCTGCTAACTGAAGAGAAGATAGACGTGAAAGCGGTGCAATCCCACGACTGTTACCAGACGATTGTAAAAACCCGGATCATTGCGCGCCAACAGCATGTGGTCCGGATCGACCGGGAACGCCCGGTCACACTGCAAAGCGAGCATGCAGCCGTCGCCCTGGCCCATCTCGAAGAGATGCTGCCCGGTTTCGATGCTGTCATCGTCGAGGATTATGGAAAGGGAATGCTCTCGCAGGCATTCGCCTCAGCGGTCTGTGACATGACCAACCGGGCAGGCAAGATATTGGCAGTTGATCCCAACCCAAACAACCCGCTCATTTGGCGGCATGTATCGGTCATTAAACCGAATCGGGCCGAGGCGTTTGCCAGTGCGGGGATCCCGGTGACAGAACCCGTCGATCCACCGGAAAACGATCCCAAGCTTTTGGAAGTCGGCAAGATACTATCCACCAAGTGGGATGCCGATAATCTCCTGATTACTTTGGGTGAACATGGCGTCATCCTGTTCCGTCATGACGCTCCCCCTTATCATGCGCCGACCCGGGCCCGGGAAGTATTCGACGTCAGCGGAGCGGGCGACACAGTGATCGCGATATTTACGCTGGCCCTGAGCGCCGGGGCGACTCCGGCGGAAGCGGCGGAGATAGCCAACCATGCCAGTGGAATCGTGGTCGGCAAACTCGGCACGGCCACGGCCACCCCTGACGAGCTGCTCGCGAGCTTCGAAGCCTAGGAAGCGCGCCCGATCCTCCGACAGGTTTTGGAGCCGGTCCTCCGCCGCTTTCGGAAGCGCTTTCCCTACCCCGGAATTTTTGAACCAGATAACTCAGATGAAGATCGGGCAAGGCTGGCGTTCAAAACACTCGACTCCTGATGACGTCCGCTTCCGGGGCTTAGTATCTGCGGTTATCTGCGGTTATCTGCGGTTATCTGCGAGAATCTGCGCAATCTGCGGACCCAGTGAGAGGCTTCCATCAGTGCCATTCCACCCCGTCACCTTGTCACCTTGTCATCGGCCGCGCAGCGGAACCCGGTATTGGCCAACCCGGTGTCCGGCGAGGTCTTCATCCGGGCACTGGGGCGGTAACCTTTGCAATACATGTCGCTGCACATGAATGAGCCGCCGCGCGTCACCCGCTTTGCGATACCCGGTTCATTCGGATCGTGGCTGGTCTCGGGGCCCTGGGGATTTTCACGGGGACTTTTGCTGTAGTAATCGGGGTGATATAAATCCGCGCACCATTCCCAAACATTGCCCGCCATATCAAAAAGATGATAGCCATTGGCGGGAAAACTCCCAACCGGCGCCGTGGAAACGAATCGGTCTTCCGCTGTGTTTTCCCCGGGGAACCCGCCCTGCCAGATATTGGCCATCCATTTGCCTTCGGGAAGTTTATCGCGGCCCCACATAAAGGGGGCATGATTGAGACCACCGCGGGCTGCGTATTCCCATTCGGCCTCGGTCGGCAGTCGTTTCCCTGCCCACTTGGCATACGCCGCCGCATCGTCCCAGCAAACATGAACCACCGGATGTTTCTCCCGGCCTGCGATCGTCGATTTCGGCCCCTCGGGGTGGCGCCAATTTGCGCCCGGCATATACGTCCACCATTGCAACGAATCCTCCAGCGAATCGACCCGCGACGGGGGCGTAAACACAACGGATCCAGCCCGAAGATTTTCAATTGGGGCATCGGGAAAATCGTTCGGATTCGGCAGACGCTCCGCGACGGTGACGTATTTGGTGGCGTCCACAAAACGGCCGAATTGCTCGTTGGTCACCTCGGTTTGATCCATCCAAAAACCATCGATCTTGATGTCATGAAGGGGCAATTCATCGGTCTGTCCGTCATTGGAGCCCATGGTGAATTTTCCGGCGGGAATCCAAACCATATTGCCCTCGCCCGAAACCGTCGTTGCCACCGTCGCATCGCGCTGTTGCTTGATTCGCAGGGCTTCTTTCCCGACCCAAATCGAGCTCCAGACGATTCCAAAAGCAAAGAGGCCGCCAATGATCAAGGCCGCCCGGGTCGCGGGTTTCATGAAAGGATGAAGGATTGAATTATGAAAGGGGCCTGAGGTTTCATGAAAGGATGAATTATGAATTATGAATTATGAAAGAGCCTTCGGTTTTCGCATCTTTCGCCGGAAGGCCAAGCTGATTTCATAATTCATAAATCATAATTCATAATTGTTCCTTCATCCTTCATCCTTTGTATTTGGCGACTCGCGTTTTCCACCCGGGTAGCCAGCGTGATTCGTTGCGTTCGGGAGGGGAATTTTCCACGCGGCGTTCCAGGACACGGGCTGCGGCATTGGCGAAGTCGGCGACCGAATCCCTGCCTCCCTCCATCGCCCCCAAGACCTGCAACAAGCCCCACCCCTCTCCTTTGTAACGCTCCGACTGTTTGATCCCCTCCCCTTTAAAATTCACGTAATCAATGAGGGCAAAAGTCCCGGGCCCGGAAGCCTGGAGGCGCAGGAAATTATTCCGGATGCGCTCACGCTCCTTGCCTTCCTCGTGGACGAGCATTTGGCCGAGGGAATTGTGCATCCGCGCAGCCAGGAAGCGGCTCTGGAGGCGAATGGTCGAGGCCAGCAAATCGCGGAGTTCGCGCATTTGGCTGCCATTGAACTGGGCTTGGAACTCAGCCTTGTTATTCCATGGGCAATCGGTTGAAGCGTCCAACCATTCCGGAAGGCGAACGTCATTTGCCAGGAGGTGCCCAACCAGTTTCGGGAAGCTCTCTTCGAACGGACCTTTCACCCCGCGCGGATACCAAATGAAATGGCCGATTCCCAACGAGGCAAAATTTTCCCCGTCATTCCAAGAGGTCAATCCATCGCGGGAGCCGGCGCATTCGTTTTGCCAAACCCGGTGGCCGATGGAGTCGAGATCTTTGTCGGAAAGCGCGCCATGGGCAGTGATGACCAGCGAAAAGAAGAGGAGAGCGAACTTCATTCGA
>JAYUPM010000580.1:0-2388 GCA_043760145.1 Spartobacteria bacterium | reverse complement strand
GGAAAATCCGAGGACGAGGACGAGGACGAGATCAATACCGGTATGGTTCCGGCAACTGGAAGGCGTCCTTGATGATATAAAATGAAGTGGCCTCGCCGGTCATCAGCACCTCCACGATATCGAAACGAAACTGGACCTCCGGAAACCCCAGCAACCGCAACCACGCGATCGCCCCTCGCGAAATCAATCGTTGCTTCTCCAGGTCCACGGCATCGGCGGGCGCGCCAAATTCGAGCGACCTGCGGGTTTTAACTTCCACGAAAACCAGCACCTTCCCATCGCGGCACACCAAATCCACTTCGCCTCCATGAGGTGCGCTGAAATTGCGGTAAAGGATCTTGTATCGGTTGCGGCGCAGATGCCGGGCGGCGCGATATTCGCCATATCTTCCGAGCCAGCTCGACTCGCTCTCCTCAGGATTGCGCGAAGGCGAAAAGCGATTGCGCAACGGGGAGAAAAGTCCGGCGATGAATCGGGCAAGGTCCATGGGTCTTCAAGCGTTCCATATGGAGCGCTGTCCCGTAGCCTTTGTGTTGCGCAAACTCATATCCGGGATGAAGTGCATCCATCTCCACCATAATCCGATCGCGGGTCACCTTGGCGAGGACGCTGGCAGCGGCGATGCTATAGCTCAGGGTGTCCCCCTTGACCAACGCGGTGTGGGGCAGGGGAAAGTGCGGGACCGGCAACCCATCAATCAGGACATGGCCCGGTTGGATCCTCAGTTTCCGGACAGCGCGCCGCATCGCTTCATGAGTCGCCCCCAGGATGTTGAGCTGATCGACTTCCCCACTTTCAATCACTGCCGCCGCCCACTGCACATCGGCGCGCCCTGTAAGTTCCCCATGGATTTCATCCCGCTGCCTGGCTGTCAGCTGCTTCGAATCCCTAAGAAACCGGTGCCGGAATTTCTCCGGCAGAATCACAATTGCCGCGACGACCGGGCCCGCCAGTGGTCCCCGTCCGGCTTCATCGATCCCGGCAATGATTTTCCAGCCTTGGGCTCGCAGCGCTTGTTCGGGTCGCAAACTGCATTTCATGGCGGGGGAAGAAGGGTTAAAACTGAAACACTGATCGGATCTCATCCTCGCATAAGCGAAGCGGAGCGCCGATCAGTGTTTCAGAAAAACTTGGGATCCCTACTTCTTCTTGGTCGTTACCCGCTCCCGGACCGCCATCGCCTGTTTGCCCTTCCGGCCACGGAGATAATTGAGCTTGGAGCGGCGTGCCGTTCCGGCCGTTTCGACTTCAATCTTCGAAATCCGGGGAGAATGGACTGGGAAAACCCGTTCCACACCTTCGCCATAAGAAATCCGGCGCACGGTGAACGAGCTGTTGAGCATCGTCCCTTTTTTGCCAATCACGATGCCGGTAAAAATCTGGACTCGTTCCTTTTCGCCCTCTTTCACGACGGTATGGACGCGGACGCTGTCGCCGACGCGGAAGGACGCGACATCCTTCTTCATTTGTTCCTTTTCGATGTTCTCAATGATCTGGTTCATGGCAAAAATAGTTCCCGATGGGTGTGGAAAGGGGCGAGAGCAATAACTTAAATCCATGGCGACGCAACTGGAAAATCACCACCTTCATAATTTATAATGGACGAGATCATCGATTTGCAGAGTGACAGCTACTTTATGAGCGAGGCGCTGCGCCAGGCCCGGAAGGCGTGGGAACGCGAAGAAGTGCCAATCGGGGCCGTGGTTGTCCATGGGGGAAAGATCATTGCCCGGGCTCATAACCAGGTGGAAATGCTCAAGGACGCCACCGCCCACGCGGAAATGCTCGCGATTACCCAGGCCGAGAGCGTGATCGGCGACTGGCGCCTCCATGAGTGCGAACTTTATGTCACCAAGGAACCGTGCCCGATGTGTGCCGGGGCCATGGTCCATGTCCGGCTCAAACGTGTGATTTTCGGCTGCCTCGCCGCCAAGGATGGGGCGGCGGGCAGCCTGATGAACCTCCTCCAGCATCCCAAGCTCAACCATTGTTGTGAAATCACGTCTGGGGTCCGCCAGGATGAATGCTCGCAAATGCTCCAGGCATTTTTCCGGGAACGAAGGGCGGAGTAGAAAAGCGGAAAGCGGAAAGCGGCGGCGGACCGGCGACAAAACCTGGCGGAGTATGGGCGCGTCATTTCCCGCGAGAGCGTTTTGTAGTGCTTAGAGTCCTCTGCCGCTCTCTGGATGTCTTGCATTGTGCAGCTGCGAAGGTGCTGGCGGTAAGTGAATTCATCAGCACGGACGCGCGACAGATGAACCTCGCGACGGCCATGGGCCTCAATCTGGTGGCGCTTTGACGCTCTGTTTGAAATACCAAATGGCGCGACGGTGCGAAAAGTTCGAGCGGAAAATGGGGTCGGACTGCGGATGTCCCACCCCCCCCCAG
>JAYUPM010000579.1:0-2389 GCA_043760145.1 Spartobacteria bacterium | reverse complement strand
GGGTTCGAAATAGACGAGTGAAAGGCGAATCCCGCGCAAGGAGAATTTTTGGATCCGAATTGCAGGAATCAAAGGCGAGGCTCCTGGCGAAGGAGACGTGGCAGATGCTGCGCGCCATGGACGATATAGAGCACGCGCACCGCGTCCTCTGTAATTCGGTAGAAAACCAAATAGTTGGGGAACCCAGCTACAGGCAGCATCCGCACCCCCTGTAGCAAGCGGTTCTTTGTCGGGTAGGAGAGGCCGATCTCGGGTTGCTCAGCCAGCATTGTTAATACTGCGTCCACGGCATCGAGGACACGCTCTCCAGCCGCTGGGTCCGCAGCGGCGATAAACGCATAAATTTGCGGCAAATCAAAACCGGTCACTGCCGGGTGTCTCTCGATCCTCACTCGGAGTCCAAGTTTCCCGCGGCGTGGCGGACGCGTTCTTTCCAGTCTGCCTCGAGCGGTTGAAACGGACCATCAATCCGGCGCGATAATGTCTCCTCCAATGCATTCGTCGCGCAGTCCGACTCCACCAGAGCCACGAGGTATTCTTCCTTGGATGGAGCGCCTGCAGCCCGGACGCGTGCCGCGAGCATTGCATCCAAGGTATCGGGCAGCGCGATCGTGAGGGTGGCCATGCGAAGAAGATCACGCGGGCGGCGCTCTTTGGCAAGCATCCGGCGTTGTCTTTCGCGCTGCCGATGGGAGAACCCTCAAGATGGCCGACCTGGAGGGGCTGACGGGCACCTTCCAGTATGAGATACTCGGCAAGTCCGACGTCCCCGCCGAAGCCGAGTCGTTGCGCGAGTTGGTCAAGCGGGTTCCGGGTTTCGCTCCGGCTTGGAAGGATCAGGCGATCCTAGCGGATACAGACGCGGAGAAACTCGCCGCCATTGAGAAGGGGTTGGGAGCCAACCCGGACGCTGAGACGAAGGGGTTTTTTTTGATCAACAAGGCGCTAATCATGGACAGGAGCGGTGATCAACCCCAACAAGTTCAACCCCACGTGGTTTAAGAAGACCGCGCGGAGACATATGAAAGCTAGCTTTTGGGGTGCCGGATTGCAGATGGAATTGGATGACGGTTCCGGGTTGGGGGAGTCGGACGTTCGTCTTTACCTGTGCCTCAAATATGTTCCGTCGGACAAGACCGCAAAACTGCCGACGATCGAGCAGGCAGAGCAAGTATCCATTAAGATGCTCGATAACTTGGAGCAGTGGCTCAAAAGAGGCGGGACGCCTCTGCTACGAGAGTGAGAATCGCGCCTATGCCGGCAGGGAATCGTCGAGGGCGGCGATCAGGGCGGCGATGGTTTCGCGGGTCTCATCGCCCATGTTGGAGATGCGGAAGGTCTTGCCTTTGAGCTTTCCGTATCCGCCATCAATGAGGATTCCGTGGCGCTCCTTGAGGTTCTTGAGTAATGCCGCGACATCTATGTTGCGGTTGTTGGAGACACAGGTCAGTGACTTGGAACGGTAACCTTCCGGGGCAAAGAATTCGAACCCGTGGCGGCGCACCCATTCGCCTATCATCTCATTGAGTTCGGTGTGACGGGCCTGACGATTGGCAACTCCTTCATTGAAGATATCTTCAAGTTTCGATTCGAGCGCGTAGATGTGTGAGATGGATGGCGTGCTCGGAGTCATGTCCTCGGCCTGGTTTTTTTGGAACTCGAGGAAATCGAAATAATATCCGCGGCCCTTGATCTGTTCGGCGCGGGCAAAGGCTTTGGGACTGGCGCTGAAGAGGGCGAGTCCCGGCGGCATGGCGAGAGCCTTCTGGGAGCCGGTGAGGAGCACGTCGATGCCGAGTTCATCCATGGGAATTGGGACAACGGAGAAGGAAGAGACACTATCGACAATCAAGAGCACCTCGGGGAAGTCGCGCATGACCTCGCAGATCTCGGCCAGGGGCGACATCACACCGGTGGAAGTCTCGTTGTGGATCAGCGTGATGGCATCGAACCCGCCTTCATTGAGTTTGGCCCGGACTTGTTCCCCGCGAATCGGCTGGCCCCATTCCACCTGCAAATCCTCGGCCTGTTTGCCGCATTTTTTGGACACATCGAGCCACTTATCTGAGAACGCGCCGCACATGCAGTTGAGCACCTTGCCTTCACCAACAAGGTTGCGGATCGAGCCTTCCATCACGCCCCATGCCGATGAGGTCGAGAGGAAGACCGGCTGTTTGGTGACGAAGAGCTCCTGCAAACGTGGCTGGATCCCGCCGTAGAGCTTTTTGAAATCGTTGCTGCGATGGCCAATCATCGGCCGACATAACGCGCGAAAGGTTTTTTCGGAAACCTGGATGGGGCCGGGGATGTAGAGTTTCATGGGAAAAAAGCGGGAAGAGACGGAGGACGGAGGGGATGGGGAAAAAACGAGGACGAGGGACGAGGACGA
>JAYUPM010000578.1:0-2396 GCA_043760145.1 Spartobacteria bacterium | reverse complement strand
GGATAAGTCCCGTCGATGCCCTTAACCAACTCGACGAGCTCGGCATCGGTGGGGAGATCCTTGTCGGCGGGTCGGCGCGGCACTTTTACGAGGATGTGAAAATGATTTGAGAGGACGCAGAAGGTCATCACCTGGAGGCCGCCGAATGTTTCGTAGGCGCGCATCAGCTTCACGAAATGTTCGCGTTCGGCGTCCATGAATAGACGCTGCCGGTCGACAACCCTTGAGTAACAATGGTAGAAGCCCTCCTTCGCCTCCGGGTCCGCTTTTATCCGTGCGCTCCTCATGAGAACCGGTCGCCCCATCCGGGGAGGGCGTCAACCTGATTTCACCTCTATTTGTCTGTCCCCTAAAAAAGGAAGAGAAGCCCCAGAGAAGCCCCGACCGGAGAATTAGACTTAATATTTTAGGACGCGGGCTAGGAAGTCGCGGGCGGGGGCGCTCTGCGGCTGTTCAAAGAGGGAGGCGGCGGGGGCGTGTTCCAGGATTTGGCCATCGGCCAGGAAGGCGACTTCATCGGCGACGTGGCGGGCGAATCCCATTTCGTGCGTCACAAGGATAAAGTCGTGGCCTTCCGCCTTCAGTTCATCAATGAGATCCAGGACCTCGGCGGTCATTTCCGGGTCGAGGGCGGAAGTCGGTTCGTCGAAAAGTAGCAGGCGCGGCTTGAAGGCGATGGCCCGGGCAATTGCGACCCGCTGCTTTTGGCCACCGGAAAGTTCCGCAGGTTTTTTCGCGCCATGTTCGGACAAACGAAATCGGGTCAAGGTTTGATGCGCGATATCGGCGGCTTGCGCAGGTGTGAACCCGTGGACTTTCTCCAGAGGCATCGTGATGTTTTCCAAGGCCGTCAGATGGGGAAAGAGGTTCAGGGATTGGAAGACCACGCCGAGTCGGCGCCGGTATTGCAAAAGCGCTGCAGGCTCCGTGGGAATCGGCTCGTCATTGAGTGAAACAGTTCCGGTATCGGGCAATTCCAATCCGGCGATGATTCGCAGCAACGTCGATTTGCCGCCGCCCGATGGGCCGATCAAGACAAGGCTGCGGATTGGTCCGAGTTCGAGGGTGATCTCATCGAGGACAGTTTTTCCATCAAAGCACTTGGAAAGGTTGGCGAGCTTAAGTTTCAAAGCGGGCCTTTCTTTCGAGGGATTGAGTCCAGAGCGAGATGGGCAAAGTGAGGAGCAGATAGCCGACGGCGACGGGGAGATAACTCTCGAAGGCGGCATATGTAAAAGAATTGACCTCCTGGGCGGCCAGTGTGAATTCGCTCAAGCCGAGGACTGAGAGGAGGGAGGAATCTTTGATCAAAGAAACGAACTGCCCGGCCAATGGCGGGAGGATCTGGCGAATGGCTTGGGGAAAAATGACGAAGCGATAAGTTTGGGTGCGGGTAAAACCGATGGCGCGGGCACTTTCGAGTTGGGATTTGCTGATCGATTCGATGCCGGCCCGGATGATCTCACTGATATACGCGCCACTAAACGCGGCGAGGATGAGAGGGCCAATGATGTAGCGGTTGTTGAGGGCGAACGCCTGGGCGAACACGTAGAAGTAAAACCAGATTTGGACGAGGAGGGGGGTGCCTCGGGTGATCTCAACCCAGATCCGGCTGGCATCGCGCAATGGGAGAATCTGGCTGCGGCGACCGAGTGCGAGGAGGATGCCAAAAGCGACACTTAAAGGGAGAGCGACGAGGGCGATCCCGAGTGTGGAAAGCCAGCCGCGCAGGAAGAGCCGCCAGTATTTAAACACGGGTTCCCATGACCAGTGATAATCGAGAAGATAAAACGCGCCGAAACAGAGAAGACTCAGGAGGAGAAGCGCGGAAAAGAAACTTGCGAGTCGCGCGATCGGAGGGAGGCGCATGACTCTTTAGCCTTCAGTCGGTCGCAAACGGGATTGCCAGATCCATTGCCACGGGACGGCGCCAAAACTGAGAATGCAGTCGTGGAACTGTTGAAGGGACCAGCCTTCCCGGAGGACGAGTTGGGCGTGGAGGCGTTCGACTTCGAGCCGGCCGAGGAGATAACTCATCGGGACGGTGGGTGAACTCGTATACCAATTGACGTCGCCCTTTGCCCGGGCCGCGGTGAATCCGACTCCCTCTTCAAGAACCCGGCAGGCGGTGCGATAAGTGAGGGTGCGATCGTGGAGGCCGCAATCGATCCCGATCCGATGGGCGCGCCAAAGGGCGTCGTGGAGTTGAGTGAGCCGGGCTTCCGGGAAATCGATCACGCGATGGTCGAGAGCGAGCTTTTCGCACCAGAGCGTCCAGCCCTCATAAAAAATCGCGTGATGAAAGAGCCGTCGCAATTTGCTCGGGTGTTGGTTTTGGAGGACGAACTGGAGGTGATGACCGGGATAGGCTTCGTGGGCGCATGTGAACTCGATGC
>JAYUPM010000577.1:0-2397 GCA_043760145.1 Spartobacteria bacterium | reverse complement strand
CGGAATCGGGATGGCACTCGGATGTCGCAAGGCAAAGGCGCGCACCAGTTCCGCGACTGCCTATAAAATGCTCGGTTTCCTCGGCGCAACGGCATGGGCTGGGACCCCGGTGATCGCACTTCTCTTAATGCTCCAGGCGATCGGTGATCGGCGCCCCAATCGCGCATCAGTCGAATTGATCGCCGCCGTCACATCGCCCGGTGAGATATTAACTGCAACCATTCGCAATATCCCGATTTGGGAAGCGATGCTCTCATGGTTCGGAATCTTTCTCGGGATGGTCGGTGTCGCGTTGATTCTGCTTTCATGGATGGCCGAACCAAAATCATTCCGCGGCATCCTCGGATGGATGTTGCTGGGGACGGGGTTGCTCGCGCAATCCGGCGGGGCGATTCTTTTCTTTGCCCTCCTCGCCGGCGCACTGTTGCTCTGTCTGGGGCGCCATTTCCGATCATCCACTCCAACCGTCCCAGCCCACGCGGCGGTCGCGATTCTCCTGGGATTGATCTCAATCGCTCCGGCGTCCGCTCAAGTCCCAGCGCCACTCCAAGCTCCAGCCCCATCAGAACTGCGACGCCCAGAGAGTATTATGGAATCGCTCGAACAAAAATGGCGGATCGACAAAAACCGGGTATTCGCCACTGCGAAGATCACGTTGAACGGGCAACCCTCAGATGCGTTCCTGCTCCTGCAAAGCCCCGCAGTGTTGACCGGGTTCCAAGGCAATGGCGTGCGGCTCTCGAAACGGATTGGGTCAAAAGGCGAGGAAGCGATCCTTGTTCCTGAAAAAACGGGGCGGGTGATGGCGACAATCAGTTACGAGATTCCGTTGAGTGAGGATGGAAAAACAATCGCGATCCCGACTGGCCCGGCTGCCGTGCATTCGATCGCATTCGAGATGGATCAAGCTGGCTGGGGGTTCACTTCGCCCCGGACAATTCGCACCGAAACCGTTGCAGGCCTCCCTCCTGGAAAAAGCGGAGCCCGTCTGATCCTTGGACCTGTGGGCGATTCCAATATCGTGCTGGAACCGAAGAAGCGGGATCTCGAATCGGAAGCGACACAGTTTTATGCCGAAACGCGCAGCCTCATGGCGCCGTCCCCGGGCGTGGTCGATGGTTATCACCAGGTCACGATCCGGCCTTCGCAAGGCAAGGTGTCGCAGGTGGAAATCACGATCCCCGCAGGGTTCACAGTGGGCAATGTGGTGGAAAGAACCACATGGCGTTTTGATCCCGAATCGCGCCGGCTCCGGGTCCAGATCGAGCCTTCACAGAGCGAACCGTTCACGATCGTTCTTGAAACGCAGCGCAGTGTCGGCGCCCTCCCGTTTGAAACGTCGCTTGAACCAATCCGCATCCTGGGCGCGGCCGGTGAAGTGGGAATGATCGCCGTCGGGTTCGGTCCAGATGCGCAATCCGAATCAATGGAAGCTGGCAAGATGCAGTCGGTGAATTTGGAAGATTTTGCGCTCGCCGTTGCCAGGCCGGAAATCACTGTGCAACGGGTATTCCGATATGGGATCGAAGGGGGCTCAGTGTTGGTCAAAGCGGTGCCGGTCGCGCCGGAAATCCGAGTGGAGACTGCGCAGATTTTATCGCTGGGCGAAGAGCGGCTATCGCTTTCCATTGATGTGAGGGTGAGCATTGCCCGGGCCGGGATATTTGCGTTGAGCTTCCCGCTGCCGGACGGACTCGAGCTCGAGACATTGACCGGCCCTTCCTTGAGCCACTGGAGTGAATTGAACGAGGCCGGCAAACGGATTATCCGGATGCATCTCAACGGCCGGACCATTGGGCCACAGACTTTCAGCATGAGCTTTACCGGGGCTTATCCGGGCAAACAACTAAACTGGAGTGTCCCGCGTTTTACCGTTCGGGAAGCGGACCGCCAAAGTGGCGAACTGTTGGTCGTGCCGGAACGCGGGGTCCAGGTGAGGGCAGTAAAACGGGAAAGCGTGACCCAGATTGAAGTCCAGGGCGCGGCCAAACAACGTCCGGGGACAGCGGCGTTCCGATTATTGCAGGCCAACTGGGAACTGGCGCTCGGCGTGGAAGAACTCGACCCGTGGGTTACCGCCCAGATGCTGCAGGAAGTGTTGTTGCGCGAAGGCCAGACACGGCACCGGGTTGCGCTCAATTATCGGATCGAAAATGCGGCCATTAAAACGCTCCGGGTCCGGTTGCCAAAATTGGATCCGGAAGCGGCGCGCACGGTGCGGGCAACGGGCAAGGCAGTAAGCGATATTGTGGCGTTGGCCGATGATGTTTGGGAGATCCGTTTTCAACGCAGCGTGATCGGGGAGACGCACGTGGAAATTGAGTATCAATCACTTTCCAAATGGCAGAATGGCGTTGAGAACCTCGCAATTGCGCAACCCGAGAATGTGCGTCAACT
>JAYUPM010000576.1:0-5909 GCA_043760145.1 Spartobacteria bacterium | reverse complement strand
TTCAGCAATTTCTGCAGCTTCGGGCGAATCACAGCGGAACAGTATCCATTGGATGTCCCGTTCTCGTTGTAAAAATTCTGGTGATAATCTTCCGCCTTATAAAACGCCTTTAAAGCTGTGATCTCCGTCACAATCGGCGCACTGAAATCCTTTTGCGCCGCCCCCTTCGATTTATCCGCGGCCGCCTTCTCCGAGTCGTTCTCGAAAAAAATCACCGACCGGTATTGGGTCCCTGTATCGCCGCCCTGCCGGTTCAAAGTCGTCGGATCGTGGGCGGCCCAGAAAACTTCGAGCAGTTTTTCATACGATATCCTGGCTGGATCAAACCCGATCTGGACTACTTCGGCATGACCCGTCTGACCCTCACACACTTCCTTGTAAGTAGGATTCGGCTTCGGTCCCCCGGAATACCCCGAGACAACCGTCTTGACCCCATCGAGCCGCTGGAACACCGCTTCGAGGCACCAAAAACAGCCTCCCCCAAAAGTAATCCGTTGCAGGTTGATGGACGCGGTCGGTGTCGTTGATGTCTCGGTTTTCATAGGTTTAAGATCAGCTCCAACCAGATTGGCGGTCACACTCGCCAGGGCGAGGAGGGAGAAAATGAGGGATTTCACAGCAACTAGATTACCCGGCATGGAGTCCGAATTCAATCCGAGTTCCTCGCTTGCCCGTTAAAAAAATGCCTGACAGCATCCGCGACCTTCCGCCTCAAAGAGGCGAGACGCCTCTGCCACGCCAACCTCCACCTCCCACCTCCGACCTCCCACCTCCGACCTCCGACCTCCCACCTCCCACCTCAAAGAGGCGAGACGCCTCTGCCACGCCGACCTCCGACCTCCGACCTCCGACCTCTGCCACGCCGCTTTTCCCACCCCATGCAAACCATCGTCATCGGTCACAAGAATCCCGACATGGATTCCATTTGCGCAGCGGCCGGATATGCCGAGTTCAAGCGCCTGACCGGGCACACCGGGGTCATTGCGGCACGCGCCGGGAACACCAATGAGCGGATCGATTACGTGCTCGAACGATTCGGGGTGGAAGCCCCTTTGCTGATCAACGATCTCTCCCCACGGGTCAGTGATGTCATGCAATCCAATGTGGTCTCGGTCCGGGCCGACTCGCCGGTTTACGATGCGCTCCAGCTCATCGATCAAAAGCGGATGCGCGGCCTGCCTGTGGTCGATGAGAGCAACCGCTGCCTTGGCCTCCTTTCGGCCTTCAAGATCAGTCATCATCTCTTTCCACCCCGGGAAGAAGCTTCCAATGCCCGGCTCATCACGGCCTCTCTGGCCGACATTGTCACCACATTCGGCGGCGCATTGGTGACGGGATCGCTTTCCCAGGAAACCGTCGAGCAACTCCTCATGGTCGGCGCGATGGCCCTCGAATCCTTCGGTCCGCGCCTCCATCGATACAAAGACAAGCGGGTCCTGCTTTTTGTCGGGGATCGCCCGCACATCCAGGAATTGGCGATCGCCCAACAGATCCATGCGATTGTCGTTACGGGCGGGTTCCCGATCCCGGAAGAAATCCGGGCCGCGGCCCGGGCAACGAACACCACCATCATCAGTTCCCCGCACGACACTGTAACCACGGTGCTCCTGGCGCGTGGGGCGGTGCGGGTCGGACGGATGCTCGAGACCGATTACATCAGTTTCCATCGGGACACACTCCTGAGCCATGCCCGCCATGTGGCCGCGGAGTCCGCTGCCTTCATCTTTCCGGTGCTCGATGACGATGGCGCCCTTGTCGGGATACTTTCCAAGTCCGATTTCATCAAGGAGATCCCCCGCCAACTTATCCTTGTCGATCACAACGAGCTGACACAGGCCGTGCGCGGCGCCGATAAGGTGCCGATTATCGAGATCCTTGATCATCACAAACTGGGCGGGTTCGCGAGCGACACACCGATTCTCTTTTGGAATAACCCGGTCGGTTCAACCAGCAGCATTGTCGCCATGTGTTACAAGAACGCAGGTGTCCCAATCCCGAAACAGATCGCCGGCCTCCTCATGGCGGGATTGATCTCCGATACTCTTCATCTTACTTCCCCGACCGCCACTCCTTATGATCACGAGATTCTCAAGGAACTCGCGGCGATTGCCGAATGCGACCCGGGGGCGCTCGCCGAGAAGATCTTCTCCGTCGGCTCACCTTTGATGACGATGACCCCGGAACAAGCCATCAACGCCGACTCGAAGCTGTATGAAGTTGGGGGCCATCGTTTCAGTGTGGCCCAGATCGAGGAACTGACGTTCGCCCATTTTCCGGAAAAACGGGATGCGCTCCTTGCATCCCTGGAGACACAGCGGCAGCGCGATGGCCTGCTCTTCTGCGCGCTCCTTGTGACAGACATTAATGATCAAACCTCATTCCTGCTGGTCCGGGGCGCCGAAGTGTTTCTGCAAACCATTGATTACCCGTTAAGCGCGCCGTCGATCTGGACTCTGGCCGGGGTCGTATCGCGCAAGAAACAGTTGCTACCCTACTTGATCAACTGCGTGGATGGGCTAAAGGACTAGGGAACCGCTGATTAAAGCCTGTGGACGGGGAAGAAACCGCTAATAAACGCTAATGAACGCTAATGGGAGGAGAGGTGAGCGCTTATTCGGCGGAGTCCGGTCTCAGATTCGCGTTCATTAGCGGTTAATAATGCCCTTCTTCCGATTAAATTAGCGGTTCCAAAGTGGGCGGCTGGAAGCCGCCCCTCCCAGTAAAGCCGGGAAGGAAAAAGGAACCGCGAATGAACGCTAATGCACGCGAATAAAGGCGTGGGGACTGGAGCCGGCCATTTTCTAGCTGTGTTTGATTCTTTCCGGCATTCGCGTCCATTCGCGTTGATTCGCGGTTAATAATGCCCTTCTTCCGATTAAATTAGCGGTCCCAAAGATCCCCACCAGACAAGAACAAGGGTTGCCCCACCTCAATTACCTTCACGCTTCATCCTATCCCGCTTAACGCCTCCCGCCTGTTATTCGCAGGCGACGGCGATCTGCAGCATTCATCTTTAAAAGGGCTGCAGTGGCTCGGCCTATTGCGCTGGCCCCCTCAATGGCATCGGCATTGGGGCGGAAGTGAGCCACCCATTGCTGGTGCCGTGGATTGAAAAGCGGGACCACTTCCTTCGTGATCGGGTCGATCGCCGTTAGATTGGGTCCTTTGTGGAGATTACAGTGGAAGCACGCCAGAGCCAGGTTCTCCACTTCATCACCGCCGCCATGTTGTCGTGCAATGATGTGCTCAATATGCAGGGTGAAAAACGCATCCGCAGCTTGGGCGATCCTGCAATACTCACAGCAATCGCCAGCCCTCTGTCGCACCAGGAGCCGCGTTCGCGCGTCCACGTTCCTACGCCGCCTTCCCCTCCGCAAGCCGTTGACGGGCGCGGGACTGAAGGATTGCGACGAAATTTCCGAGGCGCACGAGCGACTCGTATTCGTCCCGCTCATCATCACTGAGATGACCATCAGTGTTACGACCTGCCAACCACTCGATACGAGCCTGCATTTCCTCTGCCGCACGCAACCCCAGAATCGCTTCCGCGCTCCTCTTGTCCAAACACTCCCCGATAGCTCCGAGGATATTCTCAGCGGGACTCAATGGTTGTGTTGCAGTGCCACTCATGCTGGGAAATGTAATAACGGTCGGGGCGGTTTGCAAGAATTTGGGTTACTTTAATGAAGAGCGGATTCAAAGATCCCCACCAGATTAAATCAGCGGTTCCTTTAGGGCTTTGGTCCTTTTAATCGTCCGTCTCAGCGGACGAAGGCTTTCGTCCCTATGATCCGGAATCGGTAATGGCGATCGAGGTTGTCGGTGACGTTATCGAGGGCGAAATCGGGGATGGCGATGTCGGAGGCGTCGATGTAACGCTCGATGGTGGTTGAGCCGCGGTATTCGCCGGCGACTTTATCGGTGCGTTCATCCCATTCATCGACGGCGGAGGTGGGCGTTTTATGCAGGGCCTGGACCCGCATATGGACGGTGTAAGTGTTCGACTTGGTCGTGACCCGCGGATAGATATGCCCGTAAGGTATCTCACGGACATTATCCCCAGTCATTTTGTTATCGTCCCAGAAATCCTTGTCGATCTTGTCGTAGTGTATAACGGGCCTAGTTTTTTTGTCCGGGACCAGCGAGATATCGCAGATCTGGGAAGCGGAGCGGAAGATATCTCCGCCGTTAAACTTTTCTTGAAAGCCGTAGAGGGTTCCCTTCACGGCACCGTCAAGCTTGGCGCCATCCATTTTGGAATCACCCACGGTAGGATTAATAGGATACCGCATTATTTCGGCCTTGGTCATGCTGCGCGTCGGGATAGCGGCAATCTGGACCGACTTGAGAACAGCATGCAAACCAGTCGTCCGTTTGATGTAAGTAAAAGGAGCGATCTGATAATTGAGATTTACGCGTCCCGCAGTTGAGAGCGGCTCGCTGATTGCGTATGGCTCAATGACGGGCATGGTGAAGAAATCGAGCCAGAGATGATCGGGAACCACTGAGTAGGGCGGTTGGTTTTTCCTGCCATTCAACGCGACTCCAAATCCTGGATGTTTTTTGGTTACTGGAAGGCTAAAATCCGGGGGTGCTATGGTGCGGGAGGAAGGATTGGCAGTAAAAAGAAGCGTCTGCCAGGGGCGCGCAAGTGAGGGTCTCTTGTGGCGGAGGGCCGCTTCGGTGGACTTAACTCCGGTGGGCATCGACCCGAAGGAAACTGCGGATGCGATTGAGCGGTTTGGCGAGAATGTTTGTCCGTCTTCGATGTTGAAATAGCCAAAATCCCAATAAGAAGCCGCGCCTCCGTCTGAAGCATTGGCCGAAGTCGAATTGTTGCCCTCATCCGCCTTGTTAATGTAACAACCATCCGGGTAGCCCGCCACCCCGGTATCGAAGTCGCCTTGAAGGCCGGATTTCGATGCAATTTGTTCAGCCGCCAACAAACCGTCCGCCGCAACTGGGCGACTATCAATGTCGTTGTGAATAGGGGCTGAGGGAACCAAAATCGGCAATCTCGTCAAGTCTGCCCCAGAATCACGCAAGTCAGTGCCAGTGGACCGGAGGTTATGCGCATGTTTTTCTGTTCCTTGATACTTAGGATTTGGAACGAAGGCTTCCTTCGGGACGTCCGCCAACGCGGAAATGAGGCGGAGATCGCCCCCAGCGGGAAAGGCAGAATCAATCCCAACGGAACGAATAACGTCCGAGGGTTTCATTAGCCTATCGGCTCGTGATGCGTCCGAGATCCTGGCGTTGAAATCTTCGGAATCCTCAACGGGCATGGGCAGGGTGTTGCCAGTTTTTGGCAATGTTAAGCGGAGTGTTTGCACCAACAGATCCGGCCGTGGCTTCATGCCAGCGATGTGTTGTTGGTATCCGCTGTAAATCTCGATTTCGAGTGGGACATCTTCCGCGATGCTAAAATTCCCTGCCGTGTTCCCAATTCGCGCTCCGTCTTTCGTATTGAATGGGTATTCATCCCGCGCACCGGAGATCCCGTATTTTTTACCGGGTTCATAACCGGCAGTCCTCGAAAAAAAGCAGAAGGAAGTTTGCATCCCCATCAAAGCGGCTTTGCCTCCAGTATGTTTATTCCCACTACTCCGAGCGGTCACCCAGTTGAACGGATAAAGATTTCCATTTGGCTTTGGAAATCCAAGATCGACTGAAGCGTTCATAAAAGCTGGTCCACCGACTTTAAAATTCTCCAACCCCTTAATAATGTAGCGGACATTGGGACACCATGTAGGAACCCCAGGGGTAGGGTTGAATGGCTCAAGGATTATGTGGGCGCGCAAGAAACTATTTGCGCCGACCCTGTTGCGCCGGAATGCGATGCCGACCTCTGTCACTGTTGCAAACCGTCCGAACCCCATGGTGGTTGCTGGAGTATAATTTGCCCCGGC
>JAYUPM010000575.1:0-5911 GCA_043760145.1 Spartobacteria bacterium | reverse complement strand
CTCCGACCTCCGACCTCCGACCTCCGACCTCCGACCCCCCCCCATGGAACTGCTCGCTCCGGCCAAGATCAATCTCGCGCTCCGGATCAAGGGGCGCCGCGATGACGGGTTCCACGAGCTAGAGACATTGATGTGTCCCATCTCGATCTTTGATCGGCTCACGATTGATGCCATGGAAGAGGGCGGGCTGAGCTTCGTCTGCGATGACCCTTCGCTCCCAACCAATGATGACAATCTTGCGGTCCGGGCAGCCCGACTTTTCTGCGGGGAAGTCGGCTTGGAACCCAACCTGCGAATTGTGCTCTCCAAACAGATCCCGCACGGGGCCGGGCTCGGTGGCGGGAGCAGCGATGCCGCAACCATTTTGCTCGGATTGAACGGGCTATTTCAGACGATGCTCCCACTGGAAACACTCGCCGGCATGGCGTCCGATCTCGGGGCCGACGTGCCTTTCTTTATCTATCAATCAGCCGCCGTCTGCCGTGGACGCGGTGAATTGGTGGAGCCGGTCCCGTTCCCGCATCGGCTCCCGTTGCTGCTGATCAAGCCGCCATTCGGCGTGCCAACGCCGTGGGCGTATCAGCACTGGAGCGAGGCGATGGAAATTCCCGGTCTTAGCTACGCCGCCCAGAGTTCTGCTTGGGTCGGAGGCGAAATGGTCAACGACCTTGAGCGGCCTGTGTTCGAGAAATACCTGTTCCTCGCGGAGCTAAAACGTTGGCTGCTGCTCCAGCCGGAAGTTAGCGGGGCGTTAATGTCCGGCTCCGGGTCCACGGTATTCGCGGTGCTTGGTAAAAAGGAAGAAGGTGTGATCCTTGGCGATCGGGTGGCCCAGGAGTTCGGCCCGGACCTATGGCTCCACGTCTGCGAAACGCTGACAGGAAAGTAGAAAGTCTCGCGTAACCAGTCGCAGGAGTCAGTCATCGCGACCCAGAAACTTCGGGGTGCCGGCCTCGAACTCAACGCGCCGACATCACCAGAAAGGCCGCAAGAATCAGGACGATCGCAAGTATTCCTCCGACGTTCCTGCGACCAGATAGCTATTCAGCTAGCTTGGCGACTTTTGTGCCTCATCAGATTGATGGGAGAATATCCCAAGTGGGAGCGGGAGAACAAACCAGACTCATACTTCATCCCGGACCCGGGCTTGTTTGAATGGGTGAAATGGAAGGATGTGCCGGAGGAATTTAAGCCGTTCTTTGAGATCGAGACCCTGTTCGATCAACCATGGGTCCGTCGGCATGGGTGTCATTGATTGTGTCACGGAGAGCCGATCCAAGTGGTTTGATGGGCCCGGATACTTTGGATATGTCCTGGCCAATCCCCGCCCGCTGAAGAAGCCAATTCATTGCAAAGGCAATCGCGGCTTCTGGACCGTCCCGCCGGAGATCCTACGCCGTTGCAAGGTATAGATGCCGGGTTAAACCAAGCGTGAGGTTCTTCACCACCCGCAGGAGAGCAGCTCTTTCATGCTCACGCTATTCAGCACCGAAGCGCACGTTTCCCAGTCGGCGTCTTCCACCTTGCTGTATTTCACGTCGAACGGGTTCCTCGTCGCGGTGGTCCGGTCGATGAGTTGTCGGGCAGCCTGCTCGTCGTTGAATGCGACTTTTACCCACACATCTTCAAGCGTGTCTGGAATCTGTCCGAACAGGCCGTGAATGGCTTCAAGGCGATCGGCGAGCACTTGGTGAACTCGATCCTCGACGGAGTCGCCGTAGCGGAGATTGGCGATCCAGATTTCGCTGCGCGCCTGGCCTATACGCTGGATGCGCCCTTTGCGCTGTTCAAGCCGGGTCGGGTTCCACGGAAGATCGATGTTGATGAGCGTGCCGAGCCGCTGAAGGTTGAGGCCCTCTGAGGCGGCGTCCGTGCCAAGCAGGAGCTTGATATCGCCCCTGCGGACACGCCCCTTGAGGACATTCCGGTCGCAGCGCTGGAACTTGCCGTCGCGCCAAAAACCGGATCGGTTGCTCCCGGCGTAGAGGCCGATGTCCATGTGGGCAAATTCAGCGCGTTTGACCAGCTCGTCACCGACCCAGCGGACGGTGTCGTAATACTGCGAGAAAAGGATGCAGCCCAGATCGAGCCAACCTCGCGTGACTCCTGGTTGCGTGCCCCGCAGATAGCCGATCACTGCTTCAAGTTTGGGGTCGTTGTTGCCGCCTTGTTTGAGCAGGTCGAGGCAGCGGCGCAGCGATGCGATCTCCGCAGCGGTGAAATTTTTGAAATCGCTGGCTCCTTGCGGTGGTCTGCCCACTAGGACGGGCTCCTCTTCCTCGGCGTCGTCTTCGTCTTCTTCCTCCGGGATGTCCGGTTCCTCGCCGAGCAGCTTTCGGATCGTGCGCCGCCCGGCTTCCATCGAACTGCCAAGGCGGCGCAGAAGCAGGGTCTTGAAGAATCCCGCGCCTTTCACTCTTTGCTGAAGCAGTAGGGAAAACGCCTCCGCCTCGTGATAAGCCTCACGCAGGTATCCGCCCAAAACGAGGGCGCCTTCGTTTTCCTCTCCGAACAGCTTCACCGCGACTTTCGGCAGGAAGTAACTGCCGGTCGCCGGGTTGATCGTTGCCTCCAGATAGCCCCGGGTCCGGCGCACGATGCATCGGAGCAACGGATTGAAGCGCTCGCCGTAATGCGGAAGCAGCCTGGTCTGGAGCTGAACTCGACTGATCGCGGACGACAATTTGCTAAGGCTTTCCGGATTGAATTGCCAGCGTGTGTCGCTGGCATCGAGGCTGCCCCGGATCCGTTCAAATGCGGAATCCTCCACGCGCGATGGGAGCGGATCGCAAACATACTGCCACCCATCCCGGACATCATCGGCTGGCACCGCCCGGACACCGGTGGCGATTTCCAGGCAATGACTCGGGCGATACCAAGGGCTCGTCCGGGTCCATCCGCCGAGGACACCGTCATTCCCATGTGACAGAATGTGGAGAAGGTCCCACGCCTCGACGGGGTGGAGTTGCACTGGAGTCGCGGTCGCCAGCAGCATGCTTTTGGTCCGCGTGCCCATCTCCCGGAGGAAGGCCATCAGCTTGTTTGGCTCGCTCTTCTCGTCGATTTCATCGGCTCCGGCATCCACCTTCGGCACTTTGCGTCGGCGGGCGCGGTGCGCTTCGTCCACGATCACGCAGGTGTAGCGGCGGTTGAGAAGCTGAGTCACCGCCTCCGACAAACCACGCACAACCAAGCCCTGCGAAACCAACCCGATTCGGCGCGGGCATTTGCCGAGTGATTTCGCGCCTTCCGATGGATACTCCAGATCGTTTTCGTCCACCCACGCGCGGCCATTCCAGCGGGCGGATGGGAGCAGCAGCAGCTCCATCAATTCATCCTGCCATTGTTGGAGGAGAGGCTTGGGGGCAAGCACGAGAATGGGGCCACCTGAAGGATCATCAAGGGCCATGAGCATCGCGGCCATGGCCAGTTGGATGGTTTTTCCAAGGCCAACCTGATCTGCGAGAACAAGCCGGGCACCCCCAAGCCGGTGACGCTCCAGTGCGAGTTGAGCGAAATACTTCTGGTGCGGCCAGAGTCCTTGCTCCCGGCGATAGACAGGCGCTTCAACGGCAGCGGCAGCAGCGGCCGCGATGGGGTCGGGCATTGCCTTCAAGTCTTCCGGCTCGATGACATGGCGCGAAATAATGCGCTTCACGTCCTGCGTGATGAACGGACAGCAGGAGAGATCAACCGCACGTGCATCGTTCCAGAGTGCGTCGAATTCCTCCTGCACCCACGCAATAGTTTCCGGGTCGCTGTCTTCCCAAAGCAGCTCGTAGTTCACCTTCCAAGCCGAGGCGCTTTCATTCACGCTGCCGAGGAACGCCGTTGCTGTGCCATCGGCACGTCGCACGATCCCCGCCTTACCGTGAATCAATCCGAAGGCGTCGTCTGGCAGGACGCGCACTTCCATCCTTTTGTTTGCAAGAGCTTCATAGAGCGCACGGTAACGCGGCAATGCGCTGGGTGGTGCCTCTTCTGGCTTGCCGGCACACCAACTCCGACGCAGCGCCGCCTGCGCTGCTGCGGCGGTCACGAGGTCCTGCGGATCAAGGTCCGAATTGCAGATGATCCGCACCGGCCCCGTGACTTTCGCGATGGCTTCCCCGGCCACCTCGAACAGGCTTGAGCGGAAATAGCCAGCGATCCGGTCGTAGGAAACCGCCCCGTCCAAGCGCTGGTTCAACACCGTTTTGTCGAGTCGATTGCGACGGCTGGAGTGGCGAGAGAGCATCAGGCGTGGTCGTTGCGGAGCCTCCCGACGAGGATGCGGGCGGCTTCGGAATCGGCGACCCATTCATTCATGCCTTCGGCGTTGCCGAGCAGGGCGAGCCATTCGAGCAGGCCGATGAAGCGTTCCCGCAGACCCCAGTAACCTTGGCCGAAAGTATCCCGTAGATATTGGCGGCCCGGCTCCGGGCTGTTGTCTGCGGCGGTCGTCTCGCGGATGGCGAAAAGCAGGTGGCGCAGCGGCGAGGCGGCGAACGGATGTGGTGCTCCGGCCGCGGAGCGTCCTCCTCGGGAGGGAAGCGCTTCTGCGCTGATTTCTGAGCTCACCAAGGCAAGGCCGGCTGCGGCGAATCCGCTTGGCGCGTGCATGCGGGTGCCGTTGGCCTGGTCGCTCTTGAGCAGTGGGCGGATGTCGGTGACGCCGAAGCCGCGGGCAAGTTCCTCATACATGCCTTTGCGACGCTCGCCCCGGCTCTCGATGTCGAGGGCGCGGAGGTAGTAACGTTCGACGAGTGAAAGGTCGCGCCATGAGGCGTCGAGGCCCCGCGGCACGAGGAGGTCGCAGGCGATGGTGATCGCGCGCTCAATGACGATCTGGAAATCGCTCTTCGTGTTGCGTTCGCGCACGGCGAAGACCTCGTGCTCCACATCCTTACCGTCGAGCGTGGCGTATTGGGTAAGCACCTTGAGGGCGGCGGCGTATGCGGCGAGCTGGTAGTCGGCGTCGTTGAAGTTCGGTTCGCCATCCTCGTCGAGCGCCTGCATGGATGCGATCTGGCGGCGGACCTCATCTTCCACCAACGGATAGACCTCATCAAGGAAGCCAGGCTCGGGAGAGACGCGCTTGCGCAGGACGAGACAGACGGTGCCAGTAACGTAGTTGCCTTTCTTGATGCCGACGGCCTCGGTCTCGGTGCTGATCGTCCATGCGGCGGTAGCCTTTAACCCGGCAGCCCAGAGGATCATGCCGAGGTCGGCCCAGACGCCGGGGTCCTGGTGGGTGAACTGAACCATCTGCAGGCCGTTGGGGGGCATGTGCCGGGCGAGGTTCTTGTAAATCTCGACCATGGAACGGCGAAAATCCTCGCCGTCACCACGCACCGCGAGTTCGGCGCGGGCGTCGGCAGTCCACTCGGGGAAAGCGCGGGCCAGTTGCTTATCATACCAAGCGAGGAAGAAGTCTCCGAGTTCGTGGTAGTTTATAGCGTCTGCATACGGCGGGTCAGTCACCCAGAGATCGCAGGTCTCGCGAATATCGCGGGCGTCGATCTGAACGATCATAGAGCGAAACTCTGATTGGGCCTTCCCGACTGAATTGAGGATTAAAAAGGTGTCTTCGAGTTTTGAGAATGCTCGCGATCCGTAGTTGAAATGGCAGTTCAACGCTTGATTGTAAAAGACTTGGTTCCCCTTCTCGTTTCCTTTGTGAAACATCCAAGCGCTCAACCGAGCGTTCCAGTCGGCCATTCGCCCCAGCCCCAGTAGGCAACCGACTTTGGCCTCCTTCGACTCCGCCAATGGGCGGGAGATTTCCGCGAGCAAACCGTGGGTGAGGAGCTGGCGCGGGGTGAAGAGGTGATGCCAGTGGGTCCAGCCGCGGTTGCGGATGGGCTCCTCTGTTTTTTCTCCGCCTTCTGGGATCGACTTCGAGGGAATGAAGCCTTGACGTTGCCAATCG